>CAUTOT010000056.1:0-7903 GCA_963539765.1 uncultured Atopobium sp.
GCATGACATCATAAACCCCAAGATACCCCGGAGTTAAATAGACGAGCAAAAAACTTGAATATTTTTATTTACAGCCCATTGAATCGTCCATCATTTTGCCACCTAAAATATGGAAGTGGACGTGGTTGATTGACTGTCCGCCGTGTTCTCCAGTATTGGTAATAACACGGAATCCAGTCTCCTTAATTCCTGTCTTTTCTGTTACTGCGGCTATAGCCTTAGTAACACTCTCAAGTGTTGCAGCAGGAATACCATCAATGATGTTGTCATAGTGGCCCTTTGGTACAACAAGAACATGCACGGGCATAAGAGGATATAGGTCATTAAAAGCTACAACGTTTTCATCCTCATAGAGAAACTCTGTAGGGATTTCTTTGTTAGCTAACTTACAGAAAATACAGTCAGACATAGTTTCTCCTTTACTCATCTAAATATGCAGTAGAAGGTGCTGCGGTAGTATCTGTAATTGCAGCTCCTGCCTGAGACTCATCAAGCAGAACCTTAACTTTTTGCTCTGCCGTATCAAGTCTTCCACGAAGGTCTTTAACTAGTTCAACACCACGAGCATACAGAGCCAAAGACTCCTCGAGCTCCAAATCTGTGCCCTCGAGCTTACGCACAATCTGCTCAAGTTCAATAGAAGCGTCCTTAAAAGTCAGCTCTTCGGTCTTCTTAGTATCCATGTTGTTCCCCCTAATCTATGAGAGCTCAATATCAGAAACAGTTGCCTTAATTGTTCCATCCGTCATTTTGACTAGCAAAGAATCCCCAACCGAAGCATCTTTGGCCGTTTTAATGACAGACCCCTTTTCATCTTGGACATATGCATATCCCCTTGTAAGAACCTTTAAAGGAGAAAGTGCATCTAGTTTTCCCGCAAGCGAAGAAAGAGAAGCCTCATATGGATGAAGCATGGCTGCACTAGCTCTGGTAAGTCTTTGCGACTCAACAGAAAGTATCTCTTTCTTTCTTAAAAGAAGCGCTGGTAGAGCGTCCATTAGTCTTTGCTCTGTCTGATTAAGATCTTCTGTTCTTGTAGAAATAATATAAGCAGGATCCTTCAGACATGGACGATCGGACAGCTTCTCTAGCTGGAATTTTTTACTTGATAAGGCATTTCTCATTGCCAAGTTTGAACGCTGTGCAACAGTAGTTAGATTCGTCTTGTAGAACTGCAAAATCTTTCTTGTTGCGTTTCCAAGGCGAGAAATTCTGTTGTTAAACGTAGTTTGTAGCTCACTAATAGCAGGTGCCACAGACTCTGCAGCAGCTGTTGGCGTTGAAGTTCTTCTATCAGAAACCATATCTGCAATGGTGGTATCTGGCTCATGGCCAATACCTGTAATAACAGGTACAGGACACGATGCGATAGCACGCGCCACTCCCTCGTCATTGAAGCACATAAGGTCTTCAAATGAGCCTCCACCACGCACCAGCAAGATTGCATCTGGACGTGTAGTTGCGGCCACCTGAAGCGCCCTAATGATAGTGGCAGGTGCATGAGTACCCTGAACAGCGCAACCAGACACCTCAAGCTCTACAAGAGGGTTTCTGCGCGCAAGCGTACGCTTAACGTCATCAATGACGCTGCCAGAAAGTGACGTAACTACGCCAATACGTGTACAGAACTCTGGAATGTAGCGCTTTCTGAAAATATCAGTAAGGCCCTCTTTTTCTAGCTTTTTAGCAAGCTGAGCAACCTTTTGGCGAAGGTCTCCTTCTCCGGCAATCTGAATGGTGCGGGCATGAAAAGAAAGCTTGCCACTTGAAGCGTAAATATCAAACTTTCCTGTCATCTGAATCTTCATGCCGTCTTGTAACGTAATGCCACTCGCAGCATAAATCTTTGACCAGACAATAACCGCCATAGAGCTAACCGGGTCTTTTACGTCAAAGTAGCAATGACCAGACTTGTAGTTTGGTCCTCTAAATCCAGAAACCTCTCCCACTACCGTCATAGATGGCATTGAAGCAACTTCATTTTTTGCAAAGAGCACCGCATCAGATACTGAAAGAACAGAATCTTCTTTCTCTTGAATCTGATCCATTACTAGTTCCTGTTTCTAGAAGAACCAAGTAGATATAAAAGCTGAAGTGCAGAAACCATTGCAGCAGCTACGTACGTAAGAGCAGCAGCAATTAGTACCTTTTTTGCGCCATTGTAGTCAAAGCCTGCGGGAGCGTTTGCCTTCAAAAAGGCTAATCCACGCCTTGAGGCATCAATCTCTACAGGAAGCGTAACTATATGGAACAAGAAGGTAAATGCATAGAGCCAAATTGCAAGCACAGTCAAACCTGAAACATTGAGAAAGACACCAGCAAGAAAGACATAAATCCACGCTGCAGATGCCAAATTAACAACAGGGACTAGAGCGGAACGAACGCGAGATGGCATATACATTTTGGCTGTCTGAACCGCATGACCTGCCTCGTGACAAGAGACAGCAACAGAAGCTACGCTACCCTCTGAGAAGTTTGCATCAGAAAGGTGCAGGCAATTGTCACGTGGATCATAGTTATCGGTAAGCTCACCAGAAATCCTCTTGATACCAACATTAGCTGCTCCATTTGTGTCCATCATGGCACGAGCAACAGAAGCGCCAGTGGCATTAAACCCTGAAGGAACTAAGGAATACTTTTTAAATTCATGCTTGATGTACCACTGAGTGCCCAATCCGAGCACCAACGAGGCAACTACTAAAACAACGTATGGGATAAACGCACCAGAGTAATACATATTTTTCTCCTATCTATGTATAAAGATGAGTATACCCAACTCACCGGACAAAAAGTCAGGTTTGAATGAGTAATCACACTTGCCCTAAGTTAAAGAGCCTCTATTACAGCAGCTCTACTCGACCGTTTTTGACGGTAAGTCCTACCTCGCCATTGAGTAGTCCAACAAGCTGCTTGCCCACTAATTGATAGCGCCATCCAGTTTTAAGCCTTGCATCAACCTTGTCCAAAAGCAGGTCAGTAAGATCATCCTTATTGGCAATTAAAGGAGATGCAATTCCTTCTTTTTCTGAAACAATCCTAATAAGAGCATACATAAGCTCAACAACACCTTCAGAACCGGCAGAAGGATGAGCATAATGCTCAATTTTTGGACACTGATCAGCGGGGGTCTTTTGGCCACGTTTGATTGCATCCAAAAGATGCACTACCCCACCTTGAGAAATCTGCTCAGTACCACGAATTTTGCGTAGTCTATCAGGTGATGTAGGGACGCGACGACAAATCTCAATAATGAGTTCATCAGAAAGCACCCATTTACGTGGAACATCTCTTTTAGCCGCAGTTTCTTCTCGCCAGGCGCACACCTCTCGAGCAATAGCAAGCTGTCTGCGCGTAAGCGAACCAGAGCGCTTCAAACGAAGATATGCTTGATAAGGATCTCGACGATACTGCTCAATATTAGTGTGTTGATCCATCTCTGGCTTTACCCAGCTCAAACGGTCAAGCTTGATGAGTTTCTCGATCATTTGATGATAAATTGCAGGAAGATATCTCACGTCATCCTCGGCGTATACCAGCTGTTCTTTATCAAGCGGTCGCTTTGACCAGTCTGTTAAAGACTCAGCCTTGGCAAGCTTAACGTTAGCAAAATTTTCTACCAACCCGGCATAGCTTACCTGCTGACGCATGCCCAAAAATGCAGCCGCTACCTGCGTATCAAATACAGGAGCGCATGCGCAGTCCATTTTTTCTAGCAAGACCTCAAGGTCCTGTGAGCACGCATGGAAAATCTTGACAATCTGCGGGTTTTCCAGGAGCTCTTTAAGAGGAGTAAGGTCATCAATAAGCAGCGGATCAATTGCGGCAATCTCGGAACCTGTAGAAACCTGCACCAGACAAAGCTTGGGGAAGTAGGTTTTCTCGCGAAGAAACTCCGTATCAACTGCAAGGATATGCGAGGTCTGTGCGCGCTCACAAAATGCGGAAAGTTCTTCTGAGGTTGCTATATACAATGCGTCCATCCAATTGCCGATTAAGTATTTGACGTAAAGCGATACACTCATACGTATCAAAATGATATACCAGCTTGTCGCAAATCTTCGGAGGATATATGAGAACCCTCATCATTCACAATCCTTGCTCAGGTTTTAGCTCTGACGCAATCTTTGAATTTGAGCGCGCTCTTCTGAAGTGTGGCGACGAATGCCTGGTAAAACTTGTCGAGAGCCATTGGCACACCGACGAGGTGCTGAGTTCTGTTCAGCCTGAAGATTTTGACGTAGTGGTACTCTCGGGCGGCGATGGTACGGTATCTAGCCTGCTCTATGGCCTAAGAGGTTGTCAGACGCCTATTTTGGTCTTTCCTTCTGGAACAGCCAATCTTCTGGCTGCAAGTATCGGAAATGCGCCTGAGCCTAACGCGCTGGCACTGGCCTGCAGAAACCTTCAGACCGCACGTCTTGACCTGGGTGAAATTACCTGGACCACCGTATCGGGAGAAACCCATGTAGCTGGCGTGCCTTTAATGGCTGGTACGGGCCTTGATGCCGAGATTATGCGTTCGGCTATCCCCCACAAGCAAACCTTTGGAGAAGCCGCATACTTTACGGCAGCCCTCGCCAACCTCATGCCACCAGTTCATAACTTCAAAATTACCGTTGACGGCAAAGTGCATGAGCTTCAAGGCATTGGTTGCCTCATAGCAAACAGCTCCATGATGCAAGCAGGAATTGAACTAGCCCCTGGTAATCGCATGGATGACGGTCTGCTTGAAGTTATTGTCATTGAGACTCACATGACTGCAAAGCTGGTACGTCCGCTGCTCTCCGGCTTCTTTGATCGCACGGGAGACTCGCTTGGTAGACCCTACCTCAATAGCTTTAGCGGCAAAGAAATTACCGTTGAATCAACGGCGCCTATGCCTCTTGAAGTAAATGGCGAGGTTACCTGCCACGACATCTACGCTTACTCCGCTCGCTGCCTTCCAGGTGCGGTAAACGTAGTGGTGGACCACATGAGCCCTTACAGCAAGAAAGCGTAAGCGCAGGTAAACGTTACATTAGGTGCCGCCAAAGCTTGCGTTTTCTATTCTTTCGTTTTCGTAACATTCAGCCAAAAAGATTGCACGTAGCCGTCAGATTAACTAATCTTTTATAGATACATTACCAGGGTACGCGCAGAGACTTCTGTAGTGTACACGCAGTTGATGGGATATTTTTTGGTTGACGTTTCTAAAATTCGCGAGAGGTTCGATGAGCTTTCAACTCCTATTTTGAAGTCTGGAAGACTCTATCAGCTTGCAACTTTTACACAACACGGAACTACCAGCACACTCGACCACGTTATTGCAGTTGCTTATAGCAGCCTCGCTTTTGCTATGAATGCTGGTATCAAAGTTGATGAACACGCGCTTGTACGTGGTGCGCTCCTCCATGACTACTACCTTTACGATTGGCATGATCACGAGGCTGCACCAGACAATTGGCACGGATTTACTCACCCCCGTCATGCACTTGATAATGCCCGCGAAGACTTTCCTGATCTAACACCTGTTGAGGAAGACATCATCTTGCACCACATGTTTCCTCTTGTCCCCGTTCCGCCTCATACCAAAGAGGCTTGGATTGTTACAACCTGCGATAAAGCTTGCTCAACTGCAGAAACGCTGACAGGTAATCCATACAAAAAAGACGGTTTCCGCCCAACGGGTTTCTCGACACCTGAAAGTGATTTTCAGGGCACAACCAAGAGCGAGTCAGACGAGTTCAACGACTACATGGATTACGGAAATCTCTCGTGAGTACCATGACTGAGACACTGCGCACGCTTTTTGCACTCGATAAGAATATTGAGCTCTTTGTACAGCATCTGCCTCAGATGGTCATAATTTTTGCGCTGATTTCTTTTGGCGGCTGGGTGTACGAGACCATCTATTGCTCCGTTGTCGAGGGCGAATTTACCAAGCGCGGCTTTCTTTTTGGTCCCACGTGCCCCATTTACGGCATTGGTGCGCTTGCAGTTTGGCTGGTACTAGGCCAGATTTCCAATCCGTTTATTGTCTTTATTATTGGCGTATTTTTGGCCACCGTTATTGAGTACTCGACCGGTCTCTTTTTGGAGCGCCGCTTTAAAAAGAAGTGGTGGGACTACTCCATGTTTAAGTTCAACTTACATGGTCGCATTTGTCCCCAGGCCAGCGCGGTGTTTGGCGCGTTTTCTGTTACCTCAGTTTTTGTGCTCGTTCCAACAATGCTTGATGTTTTGATGATTTTCTCCAAGCACACTGTCTCGGTTGTGGCGTTTATTGTGGTTACGCTTTATTTTTTGGACACGGTTGCCAGCCTTCTTTGGAATGGACCTACTACCCATCACAAAGTTGAAGCTGCCGCCCAGGATGCATCAATGAAGGTTGAAGAAGCCGCACAGAATGCGTCACAGAAAGTAAGCGCTGCAGCGCAAAACGCATCGCAGAAAGCAAACGCAGCAGCTCAAAAGGCAAATGCGGCGGCCCAGAATGCAACTCTTATTGCTACCCAAAAGGCTCAACAGGTTTCACAAAAAGTCCAGGTAACTAAGCAGAAACTTGACGATACCACGCAAAAAGTCAGAGACCACTTGCCGGGTTCGTTCCCATGGGACAACTAGACGGGTTTCTCGACATAGTGTAATACCTCAGCAAACGCTGATTTCGAGTTTGGATGTGTATGTACACCATTGAAAGTAGAGTTAGATATAGCGAGTGTGATGAGACCGGAAAGCTTTCCCTGGTAGGCGTTATGAACTACCTGCAGGATTGCTCGACGTTCCACTCAGAAGATATTGGCCGCGGCTTTAAACAGCTGACCAGCGAGGGATACGCATGGGTCCTGGCAACGTGGCAAATCCAAGTTGACCGTCTTCCCCAGTTTGGCGAGAAGATCTGCGTAGGTACCTGGTCATATCAGATGAAGGGTCTTCAAGCATCTAGATCGTTTATCATCAATGATGAAAACGGCGCGACTATCGTAAAAGCTGACTCTACCTGGTATTTGATGGATATCAATGAAGGCAAGGCTGCTCGTGTTCCAGAGAGCGAGAGCGTCTACATTACCGGCGAGCCTCGCGTAGATTTGCCACCAACTCCTCGAAAAATTGCACTTGAGGGAAATGCAGTTGATGGTCCAGCCATTCTTGTTTCTCAGCAGCACCTGGATACAAACAAGCACGTCAACAATGCTCAGTACGTGCTCATGGCTGTCGACACGCTTGTGGCCCTTGGCTATTCTCACAAGCTGCGCCGCATTGTGGTTCAGTACAGAAGTCAGGCACGCTTGGGCGACACCATTACTCCCCAGGTATACACCGATGAGACGGGTTTCTCGGTAGTGCTCAAAGATGCCGAGAGTTCCACCGTCTTTGCAACAGTCAGGCTGGAGGGATAACATGGCCGAGGCCAAAACAGTCAATGTAGCTGCAGCTATCTTCTATAAAGACAACAAAATTCTTGCCGCTTGTAGAGCTGATGCGGATAATGCTGGCTTCTGGGAGTTTCCTGGCGGAAAAGTTGAGGCTGGAGAAACCTCAGAGCAGGCGCTGCGTCGAGAAATTCAGGAAGAGCTGAACTGTAGCGTGCAGGCAGCGTTTTTCTATGACACGGTAGCTTACTCCTACCCCACCTTTGACCTGCATATGGATTGTTATATCTGCACGCTGGGCGAGTCTGAGAAGCCTATCGCGGATCCAGAGATTCACTCGGAGCTTCGTTGGCTTGCTCAAAATGAGCTGCTTGACGTGCAGTGGCTTCCCGCGGATATTGAGCTCATCAAGCAGCTTGGCACGTTCTGGAACGACATCTTTGCGTCGCAGCACCTGTAGGAGCCGTGGACGCGTAAACCGCGGGCGCGGACGCTGCGGGTGTAAGCGAGCGCTGCGGGCGCGGATGCTGCGGGTGTAAGCGAGTTGCAGG
>CAUTOT010000057.1:0-7821 GCA_963539765.1 uncultured Atopobium sp.
CGTTTAACCGTGGTCTGACCAACGCGTACCTGCATGGCACCGCTGGCAACGAGATGATGAGCTATGAGCGCTCCAACAACCGCGGTGAGATTGTTGGTGAGGTCACCGGCGGACGTCCACTTGAGGATGCTCTTGAGCGCAAGAGTGGTCTGAATGGTGGCCGTGTTAAGCTGCGCCGCTACAAGCAGGCAGATGTTGACCTTATTGCACACGCGCCTATTGGCAAGAATGACTTGCTTGAAATTAGGCCGCTCGATGAACCTGACAAGTTCCTGACCGCTCTTTGTCCTATTGATGTTGAGCCTGGTCAGACAGTTACCGTTCGTACTTCTCGCGTTATGCAGACTGGTTCTACGGTGCGCATCATTCGCTCTGAAGCCGCGCGCGTAGCTGCTGAGCAGATCTCTTCACTGGAATATCCTCGCAAACGAGCTGTTGACGTGGCCATTATTGCCCGCATTGGCCAGCCCTTCACCGTGGTGCTTACAACGGCAGATGGCGTTGCAAGCGCATCCGCTGAAGGTTTTGTGGTGGAGGAGGCACGCACCAAGGCGGTAACCTCTGATGAGCTTATTGAGCACGTTGGCCGCATGGGAACCTCGCCGTTTGAGGCCGTAAGCTTTGATGTCCAGATGGACGATATGTGCGGCATGAGCTTTAGTGCTGTCCACAAGGTCCGTGCCGCAGCATGTGAGCAGCTTGAGGCCGCGCTTCTGGAAGAGTACCAGGACCGCGAGCAGAAGATTGCTCCGCTTTCTCGTCTTGCCTATCAAAAGGAGCGAGAAGCCCAGGACAAAGAGAAGCTTTTTGCCTTTGATGAGGCTGCTGCAAAAACAAATGCGTCGCAGGCAGAGGTGTGTGTTCTAGTTGAGACTCCCGAGCAGGCACGTGTTGCGCTCAAGGCGGGAGCAGATCGTCTGTATGCAACCACCGATGCGCTCGCAGAGACTTCGTGGCCAGAAGATCTTCTCGCCAAGGTAACCCCATGGCTTGATGAGGTATGTCGCGAGATTGACCATAAGCGCCTGGATCCCTACGTTGCTGCAGGTAAGCCGATTGCCGTGGGAAACATCTCCGAGCTGGCGCTGGCCGTTGAGCGCGGAGCCATCCCTGAGGTGCGCGAGTGCATTCCAGTCCACAACGATTACGCTTTACAGGCACTTGCCGACATGGGCGCAGAAGGTGTCTGGCTCAACTCCGAGCTTACCCTCCAAGAGATTTGTCATATGGCGAGAAACGCCTCGATTCCTGTGGGTTATATGGTCAGCGGTCGTATTCGCACCATGACAACTGAGCACTGCATCTTGATGTCTACGGGCAAGTGCATCCACGATTGTGACGCCTGCAAGCTGCGTCTTGAGGAGCACACGCTCAGAGGCATCGACAACGATTACATGCCGGTCAGGACTGATAGGCACGGTCGCTCTAAGATTTGGAGCCCTAAGCTCTTTGACGGCGTGCCAGAGGTGGCCGAGATGCTCTCTGCCGGTGTGAAGCGCTTTATGGTAGACGCAACGCTTCTGAGCACGGAGCAGACACAAGAGGCTACCTCTCGCGTAGCTGCTGCGATTGCGGCAACAGCGTCGGGTGCATCATTGCCTGCACGTCTGAAAGATGCGTCAGTTGGACATCTTTTCTCGCCAATTGGATAGGTAAGAAATAAGTTTGAAATTTTGGGTAGGATACCCTTGTTGTAAGTTATGAGCGCGGACGCGCTTTGAGTAGATTTGAGTAGGAGCAAACATGGCCATTAATCGTGACCTTTTGAATGCAACCCTTGATGTTATTCGCCAGAGCCTTCAGACAGACGGCGGCGACGTTGAGCTTATCGATGTAAGTGATGACGGCACCGTTACGCTTGAGATGACTGGCTCTTGCGCTGGTTGCCCTATGTCTGCATACGACATGTCTGAGGGTATTGAGCGCATCCTGATTGAGCATGTTCCTGGCGTTAAGCGCGTTCAGCCTGCAATGCTGTAAAGTGCCGCTCAGCGCCAAAAAGTGAACATTTGGTGCGTTTCGGTACGTAGTTTCATACGCATAAACGTGTTTTTTATGCAGAGAAGTTGTGGTGAACCATAACTGACCTGCATATTTACAAATTTTATATATCACGCCCCGCACATTATTGTGTAGGGCGTGATATTTTATATAAACGGATAACTAGGTTTTCTGACCATACATTTGTATGACGTAAGAAAGGTGGACGTTGTGGTTCTTTCTGATCGCGACATTAAAGCAGAGATTGCAGCTGGTCGTATCGTTATTGAGCCTTTATGCGAGAAAAACGTGCAGCCTGCATCGGTTGACGTATGTCTTGGCTCAAATTTTAGAATCTTCCGCAATTCTACGCATACCTCAATTGATCCACTTGTAGCTCAAGAGGGTCTCACTGAGTCAATTGATGTTCCTGAGGGAGAGGTTTTTGTCCTTCATCCTGGTCAGTTTGCGCTTGGCACTACGCTTGAGCGCATTGCTATTCCTGACGATATCCTCGGCAAGCTTGAGGGAAAGTCCACCCTGGGACGCCTGGGCCTTATGATTCACTCAACTGCAGGCTATGTTGATCCAGGCTGGGACGGAGAGCTCACACTGGAGCTTTCTAACGTAGCTAACCTTCCAATCATTTTGCACCCTGGCATGAGGATTGGTCAGCTTTCCTTTGAGCGCATGAGTTCTCCTGTTGAGCGTCCTTATGGCTGCGAAGATCTTGGTAGCCATTATCAGGGCCAGCGTGGTGCAACTCCTTCGCATGTTCTTTCAAAGTAGTTTTAGTAAGTAGGACGTATTGTGTGGCTTGATGCTTTTTATCATTCATTAAACCCAGTAGCGCTTTCACTGGGTCCGCTATCTATCAGGTGGTATGGTCTGGCATATCTCGTGGGCTTTGTGCTTGCTGGCGTAGTTATGTACAGAACTGCTCAGCGCTGGAAACTTAACGTTACCCTTGATGACGTGCTTAATTTGATGGTAGGCATCTCGTTTGGCGTTATTGTGGGCGCCCGTCTGTTCTACGTTATTTTCTACGGTGCAGGCTATTACGTAGCTCATCCACTTGATGCATTTGCCTTAAGCCAAGGTGGTATGAGTTTCCATGGAGGCCTTGTAGGCGCTGTTGTTGGCGGCTCTATTGTCTGTAAGGCATCGGGTCTTTCTATCCCTACCATCTGTGACCTGGGAGTTATTGGCGCACCACTTGGTCTTTTCTTTGGACGCTGCGCAAACTTCATTAACGGTGAGCTTTGGGGAAAGCCAACAGATTTGCCTTGGGGAGTTATGTTTGAGACGGGAGGAGCGGTCTATCGTCACCCTTCTCAGCTCTACGAAGCACTTCTCGAGGGTCTTGTGATGTTTGTCATTTTGTACGTCCTTTCTAGGAAGTATCCTCCTCGTCCACAAGGAACGTTCATTGGAACGTTTTTGATGCTCTATGGCATTTTTAGGTTTGTCGTGGAATTTGTCCGTGTTCCTGACGAGCAGCTTGGCTATCTCTTTGGCAGCTTTATTACCATGGGACAGTTACTCAGTCTGCCTTTAGTTGTACTTGGAATAGTGGTGCTTGTTATGGCAAGAAGGCTCAACTCACCACAAGTTGGAAGGAATTAGAAGCATGTTTAAAAAGGCGCTCAATAGCCTTTTCTCCATACTTTTAGTGCTTGCGCTCTTACCAGCTCCTGCATTCGCAGAAGCAGCGGGGGAGTTGACTACTACTGTTACTGCAACCTCCTCAACGGAGACTGCTCTTGCTGCTAATGACAGCGCTTCTGGTACCGAAGCTGTTTCTGGTACCGTAGCCGCCACTTCTAGCGCAGTCACAACCTCTGAAGAAACAGGTCCTGGCGTTGCTGCAACCACTAATGAGACTGACTATCCACACAAAACGCTGGATCAGGCAGTAGAAACTCTGACTAATTCCTTCTATAAGCCAAAACCTCGCTATGGGGTAGATACTAACCTCAACACCATGGTTGCAGAAGAGCTGCGTCGTATTGGTGCTGGAGAGGTTAACGTTAGAGTGGCATCTGTTCAGATGTCTTCGACAGCCTCATATGCTCACGCAGGCATTTCTACTGATTTTGCGACTAATGGTTCTATTGAGTACTTCTGGATGGATGCGGCCGGTTTTACTAACCAGAGAAGCACTCTTATCCTCCGTCAGGCAAAAGTTACCTTTGAACTTTCCAAAGATGGCAAGACCGTCCAATATACCTGCAATGTTTTAATTCCTTGGGATGAGGCAAAATCTCAGGCACAGCTTGCTGACGTATCTCAAAACCTTGCGCCGTCATATGCGACAGGACAAAATGAATCTTCTGTAACTTCAGACTTTACCCTTCCACATAAGCTTGTTTCCGCAGATGGAAACCAACTTTCATGGTCTAAGGTCACTTGGACTAGCTCAGATACCTCTGTAGTTCGCATTGATGGATATGGTACTGAGCCTTATAAGGCAACGGTTACCCGCGGCATTCGTGATAAGCAGGTAACGCTGACTGCGAATGTTTCTTTGAGCAGCTCCGATGCCCCTCAGACAAACTATCAGAAAACCTTTACCATAACGGTTCCCGGAGATCCTTCGGCTATTACCGATGCACAGAATAATCTGTTGAGGCGCATTAACAGGCGTTTCTCGGCATCAAGCATTAAAGACGTGTATACCAATCACTCCATTAATGCCCAGGCAGTTACAGACGACCTGCAGATGCCTACGCCAAAGAACTTTGGCTTAGATGGAAAGCGCTATCAGTTTACGTACACTTCCTCCAATGCTGCTATTACGTTCAATGGCTATAGAGGAACGGTGTACCAGCCTCTACCTTCTGCTTCTGCGCAGCAGGTAGACATCACTCTGACCGTTACCGATAAAGAAAATCCTGAGGTATCAGTCTCTAAGACTCTTACGGTTACGGTAAGACCGCTTAATCAGGCTGATATTGATGCAGAGCTTGCTTTGATGAATGAGTCTAAGGCTCATTTCTGGGATGCGCTTGCCACTCCTTCTGGTCAGCAGAATAAGCAGGATAGCGTTTCTGAGTCTCTGGCCACGCCAAACAAGTTCTATCGTGCTGCTGACGGCTCTTTAACCTGGTCTTATGATGTTAACAATACCGATAAGACCGCAAGTGGTATTGTGCCTTCAGAGTTCCCAACATACGATCCCATGGGTCCTGCTGATCAGGCGCGCACGTACAGTTCTTCTCAGCCAACAATCATTCAGAACGAGAATCTTGTTCTCGCACAGTCTCCTGAGTACAACACGTCTGTTACGGTTTCGGCACTTCTTTCAAGTGCACGCTATTCTCGCTATGCAAGCTTGTATCCAGATAATGAGCAGTTCCAGGCCCTTACTAATCAGAAGGTCTCTGCCACCTTTACCGTGGCAGGCGAGAAGGGCGCTCGACCTGTAGAGGAAGACCCAGATCCAAGTCAGCTTGTTTCCGTCACTCTTTCTGTAGTAGGTCTTGATAAAGACGGTAAGCCTCAGCACTGGGCTCCTACTCAGACTATTGAGGTTCGTAAGGGTACCACTGCTGACAAGGTAACGTATGACTACCTGAAGAATAATGGCCTTACCTACGATGCAGCGGGCGGTTATTTGTCTTCTATTACGTCGCCTTCACAGGGACTTACGCTTGCAACAGCGCAGGTAGATGGCGCCTATAAATGGTGGCAGTTCTTTGTAAACGGTCAGCTTTCGGACAAGATGGCAAACAATGTTATCTTGGACGAAAACACTACCATTACCTGGACATATGGTGGTCAGGATAGCTCCATTCCAACTCCTCATAATGAGTTAGTCATCAATCCATTTGCTGAGCACCCTAACTACGAGGCATCTTGGAGCGGTTTTGGTAGCGGAAACGGTTCCACTACTACGCAGAGTACGCCAATTAATTCTGCAGCTCTTCGTTGGAGTGTCACTGAAGGAACTCGGAATACACCTGGATTTGTTTCTGATCAGGTCATTGTTCATGATACGGTCTATTACGTAAGCGGTTCTACTCTCAAAGCAGTTGACGCTGCAACAGGTAACCTTATTGCCGAGGCACAGATTGGCTCCAAGGTCTCGTACTTTGCACGTCCTCTGTACATTAATGGCATGATTGTTGTTGCTACCGATGATGGATGTCTTACCGCATTCTCGGCAACAACTATGGAGTGCATCTGGAAGACAGAGCCGCTGGATACTACCAATGCATTGCAGTCTGTTTCTAGCCTGACGGTTAATAATGGCACCATTTTGGCTGAGTTTACTAAGATGAGCGGATTTGACGCAGCTGGTGGCTACATGGTTGCTGTTGACGCTGCTACTGGTGCGCTTCGCTGGAAGCAGAATGCACAGCCTGCAAATATTCCTGGAGCAACCTCTGGTCAGCCTTCAGGTTATTACTGGTCTGGCGCAGCGGCTTCTGGCTCTGACTTTATGATTGGCGACGAGTCCTCCTCTGTCAGACTTATCAGCGGTACAACCGGCGCCATTGAGGCCGAGCTTAACCTTGGCTCGCCAATTCGCGCAGGTATTGTTCCTGTCTCTGTTGATCAAAACGGTAATGGAACCTATCTTGCCGTAACCAGAAATGACGGTACGCTGCACCTGATTAGAAGAAACGGTGCTTCTCTTGTTGAAGAGAAGCAAGTCAAATTTGCAGCAGAATCTACCTCTACACCAACTATCAGCGGTTCTAATGTCTTTGTTAACGGCGTTGATGCTGAGGGCTACGGAACTATCTCTGTGATTTCTCTTGATACCTTTACGGTGATTGACCAGGCCCGAGCTGGCAAGGGTAAGTCTCAGAGCACTCCTCTTGTTTCTGTTCAGCAAAACGGTACCTATGCCTATTTCACGGTAAACGGTCTACCTGGTGGCGTATGGGTATATAAGTTGGGCACCAGCCGAGCAGCTCAGATTTACACTCCAGATAAAGATCACCAGAACTACACCACGTCGTCGGTCATTGCAGATTTTGAGGGCAATCTTTACTACACCAACGACTCCGGCACGCTTTTCTCGCTTATTAATCAGAAACCTTCTGGCGAGAATACCCAGCCATCTGGAGATATTTTTAGCAGGACAGATTCCACAGCTACAAACGTACCAGCTCAAGATCCTTCATCTCCAGCTGCGCATGAAACTTCCTCGACCACCGCTGCGAGTGCTGGTGAGGAGGTTACAAAGGCTCCATCTGAGAACAAGACTGCAGACACTAACTCTGACGAGAAGCAGCTTCCACCTACTGAATACTCAAATAAGCAGGCCGCTGCCCCACAGCAGGTGTCCTCTGCGCCTACCATTCCACTTCTGAGTGTCTTTGGTTTCTTTGCTTCTGGTGCAGTTCTTGCAGTGTTTGTAGTGTTGCTTAAGAAAGAAACTGCTGCAATTCACCATGTTTCCAATGGCCGAGGCCAGGTGAGATAGTGGTTAAGCTCACAAGAGAATCCAAACGGATTCTCTATTTGGCAGCATCAATAGTATCTTTTGTGTTCATGCTTTTCTTTGCATGGACATTGATTCAGTATTTCTTTACGCCTGCTTCAAGCACTTCTGCTCAAGAAGCTCCTACCGCACAAGGTCAGACGGCAGCAGGTGCTTCTGGCGCGCAAACAGACTCTCAGACGTCACATACGCAAGGGAGCTCTAGTTCAGACGCTCAATCAAATGCTGATGCGTCTAAAACGCAGGATTCTTCTAATCAGAAAACGTCGGAGCCTTCTAACTCTGGTAACTCAACAAACGCTGTAGCTGCTCCTCATAAAGAGAATAGTGCGCTTTCTGTAAGTGTTACGGTTGACGGCTCCGCAGCCAAAGGGTCTTCATTTACC
>CAUTOT010000058.1:0-7487 GCA_963539765.1 uncultured Atopobium sp.
GAGCGCATGTTTCAAAACAATAGCAGAGCGCTTTAAGCCCTTAGCTTCAGCAGTTCTGATGTAGTCCTGGTTTAATACGTCTAGCATGCTGGTCCTGGTAACGCGGGCAATACTTGCTGCGTAACGAGAGCCCAGCGCAATAACAGGAAGAACATAGGCGGAAGGAGTTTTAACGCCAGAGAGTGGGAACCACTTGAGCGTCAAAGCAAAAATAATCTGCAGTACTAATGCCACCCAAAATGATGGAGCAGAAATACCAAAGATTGCAGCTGACATAAGTGTTCTATCAAGCCATTTTCCATGGTTTACCGCGGCGAGAATACCCATCAATAGACCAAGTACTATGGCAAAAAGATACGCGAACACTGCTAAGCGCAGCGTAACGCCCAGAGCCTTTGTCAAAAGTGCAATGACAGGTCGCTTCTGAGTGTAAGAAGTTCCAAAATCTCCACCAAGCATTTTTACAAACCAGTTTGCATACTGCTCTGGAATTGGCTTATCAAGACCCATCGTGTGACGGACCTGCTGAACCGTAGCCTCATCAGCCATATCGCCCATCATGACTCGTACTGGGTCACCTGGGACAATGTTCAAGACAAAAAACGTTAAAGCAGAAATGCAAACTACAACGCTCACTGCTTGAAGGATTCGTTTGATTAGAAACGATCTCACTCCTGAGCTCCTCTCCCCTCAAGAAAATGAAGCGGCATCCAAGAATCTTAGATGCCGCTTTAAAGTTTATAGCAAGTTTGCTACTTAGTCCTCTGGAACGGTGTAATCGGAATTTGATGTATCAATATCAATATCAAAGAAGTGATAAATCAAGTTTCCAACCTTAGCGTTCTTGACGTACTTTTTAGCGACAAAGGAGTTCTTTGGCCAGTACAGAGGAAGTGTTGCGAAGTCTGTACGTGTGAGCAGGTTATCTGCGTCCTTGTAATCCTCTGTTCTCTTGTCCTTGTTAGACTCAGAGCGACCCTCAACAAGAAGCTTGTCAAACTCTGGGTTGTTGTAGAAGGAAGACTTCTTTGCAGCGTTTGTGCTGTAGAAGTAGGTGTAGAGGTGCTGATCACCGTCAGCAAACAGTGGATACCAACCAAGGGTAGTAATCTGAAGGTTACCAGCAGCCCAGTCGGTGTTCCAAACTGCGTTGTCCTCTACCTGGACATCAAGGGTAACGCCAATCTTGCTCCAGTACTCCTGGACAGCAACAAGGAGTTTCTCGTAAGACTTTCTAACCTTTGCAGAAAGCTTAAGACCAGAAACACCAGCCTCGGAAAGAAGAGTCTTAGCCTTCTCTGGATCGTACGCAAACGCAGGAGCGTTCTTGTCGTAACCAGGGGTTGCTGGTGCAAGCCAACCGCTAGCAACGGTACCGTTACCGGAAGCAATGTTGTCAACAAGCTCCTGGCGGTTAATTGCCAAGGAGAGTGCCTGACGAACCTTAGGATCGGTAAGCTCAAAGCCCTCTTTGAGGTTGAGGTTGATGAAGTTAACACCAAGGGTCTGATATGCAGTAATAAGGTCCTTGACGTCAGCATCGCTTGAATACTGCTGATACAGAGAAGATGGAAGATCGCAGAAGTCAATATCGTTGTTCTTGAATGCAAGCAGCTGAGTGTTGGAATCGTCGTAGTAGTGAATACGAATCTCATCCAGAGCAGGCTTGCCATCATGGTAGTCGTCAAAACGCTCAAGAACTACCTCAGTGGTGTCATCGTTGCTCTTAATCTTGTACTTACCAGTACCAATGAGGTTAGTACCAGTACCCCAATCAGCACCAGCAGCCTCACAAGCCTTCTCTGGGAAGATGCAAGCATAGGAAATACCAAGAACGCTTACAAAGACAATGTAAGGCTCAGAAAGCGTAAAGGTAAAGTGAGTGTCGTCCTGAACAGTCAGACCCTCAAGCTCAGTAGCCTTACCGGCAAGCATCTCTGAAGCGCCCTTGATCTTGTCAAAGAAGCTGGTGGAGAGAGCCTTGGTCTCTGGCTTAAACATACGCTCAAAGGTGTACTTAACGTCCTTTGCAGTCAAAGTAGTACCATCGTGGAACTTAATACCCTCTTTGAGCTCGCACTTAAGGGTGACACCATCAGACTCAAAGGTTGGAATCTCTTTAAGCAGGCAGGTAACAAGCTCGTTGTCCTCAGTCCAACGAAGCAGGGACTCACAAACAGAGTCTGCAACGCATGCGGACTGGGAGTTGTTTGCACGCTGCATATCAAGGCCCTGCTTAGAGTTTGCAGAACCATAACGAAGAATCTTCTTCTTGTCAGATGCCTGAGGAGTATCAGTGGAGGAAGAGTTGCAGCCAGCCAACATCATAGATGCGCCACCACCAGCCGCTACCATACCTGATGCCTTCAAAAAATTACGACGGCTTAGTGAGTTCTCCAGCATGTTAACCCTTCTTTCTTATTAAAACGATTTATAAGACAACCCTGCTGGGGTTAGATAACTATACAAAACAATTACCTGCATCTACCCATATATACCTAGGATGAAATAGACATGAAACATTAAATTGCGACGATAACAGCAAAATCTATTTACCTGCACTTTTTGTCTAACCATATAGGAATTGCCTATATTGAAACATAAAAATTGACTAAGCATTTTTGGACAGTTGTCCATTTTGTCTATAAAAATATTGGCAGGTACTAAAGAGATACCTGCCAATACAAATGCATGTAACGAGAAAAACTTTCTATCTTAGTGCTTACGCTTCATAAGACCTGCGGCTGTTAAAGCAGCTCCGCCCATAACCATAAGAGGCATTACCAGAAGCTCTTCTCCCGTATTAGGAAGCTGTGCTTTCTTCTTCTTTGTCTTCTTCTCTTTTACAGGAGAAGCAGGGTTAGAAGGCTCTTCTGGAGCTGGAGTTGGTGCTGGAGTTGGAGTATCAGACTCAACAGTTAGGGTGACCGTCTTTGCTGCCTCGTAGTCATTACCTGCAGCTGCAGCATTGCCATTGAAGTAATAGTAATAGGTGACGGAATAAGCGCCTGGAGTCTTAGAAATCTCTTCTGCCTTCTGAGCAACGGTTGCTGCATCCATAGTTGCTGTGTCAAGTACAACTGTACCGCTCTGATCAACAACCTTAACGCGAGCGTCAGCAGAACCAGCAGCAGGGGTAACCTGACCAGCGCTGTGATCAACCATTGCATCAAGGTTATCAAGGATGGACCAAGAATCCTGGTTAGCGGTAATAGTGCTGTCGTGTGCCGCGACTACCTGCCTAAGCTCTGTATAAAGAGGAGTAATAACGCCATTGTTAAGATCAAGCTCATCAGTTGAGTTCTCAGAAGCATTGATGACAAGGTTGCCGCTAGAAAGAGAAGTGTACGAATACTCCTGATACACATCATCAGTAAGGTCATTATCAACAGCAAGCTGCCAGCCAGGAAGATTGAGGTACAGTCCCCTATTGGAATTTCCAGTATGAACTGAATAGCCATAATCCCTCATGGCATTTTTAATGTTGGTCAAATCAATGTAGTACGCACCGCCGGTATACAGAGCATCGTTCTCCGTTGCGCTGTGGCGATCTTCATACAGGATATTGTCAACGTGAATATCACTTGCAGAAATAGTTGGCATGTAATTCCACTCGTCCTGTGGGATAGCGTAATAGCTACCGTCAGGCCTAATGATTACGCCAAGATATTTCTTATTGCTGCTAAGAATGGAATTGTTTGTTCCCTCTTCCAAGACCTGCCTTGCAAACCTGACTGAAACACGAGGGTTTCCGTAAGAGGTTCTGTGATCAAGCAGGTATTGAGTAAGGCCTACATAGTTGGTGCCATACAGATTAAGAGTAGAACCATTGGTAAGCGTCAAAGGAACGGTAAGTGTAATGGTCTCACCTGCAGCCAGGGTACCAGAAATAGAAATGGAACGCATCTCAGCATTGTCCTGACCAGCTGCCTGGTATGCAGCATAAGCATTAGCTGCAGGCTGAGAACCAGAACCACCGTTCAGTCCACTAATGTTCAGGTTAATTGCAGTTGCTGCATTAGTTGACGAGAAGGTAAATCCAGTTGCACGCAAATCAGGATTAGGGCTTGAGCTGACATAGTAAGTAAGTGGCAGCTGCATAACCTCGTTTACAGAAACTGGAGATGAAGAGATGTTCGTAATCTTTACCGCTGCCTGTAGATTCTGATACTTATCAATATCTACAATGGAGCGGTTCATCTGAGTGGTGTCATTATCCTTATAAGCGTAGTTAGATGTCTGGCCAGAAGCATCTGTAAAGTAAATAGAACGCTCGATAAGACCATCTGCACTCACAGAAGGAGACACGTTAGTAGTAGTGCCGTTATAAAACGAATTATTACTTGCAGCGTATGCAATATTTGGCATAAAAATTAAAGCTGCCAAAAATGCAAACATAACAGCAAGAAAACTGCGGCCCTGCATCTTTGATGTCATAGGCGTATTCCTCCTCAGAATAAAAACTTAGCGTTATATTTTCGCATTAACACCCTGTTGAAGGAATGGAGATATTTGTTGCTTACATAAAAAGAGACGTCATCTTTCGATGACGTCTCTTGACAAATCTCTAGATGCGCAAAGTGCTCTACTCTGCAGCCTCTTCGGTTGCCTGTGCGTTAGCCTCAGACTCAACAAGGTGAGCCTCAAGATCAGCCTCAGCCTCAGCTGCTGCTGCCTCTGCTGCTGCACGCTCCTCCTCTGGAAGTGGAGTGACCTCAATGTCAATGCCAAGGGTCTCTGCAGCTGCCTTCATAGACAGGGAGATGCGACGACGGTCAAGATCAATCTCCATGACCTTTACCTGTACAACGTCGCCAACCTTGCAGACCTGAGATGGAGCGGTGACGTGCTGCTTAGCCATCTCGGAGATGTGGACAAGGCCCTCAACGCCGTTGCCAAGGTCAACAAATGCACCGAAGGTAACAAGCTTGGTGACAGTGCCCTCGATGATAGCGTCAACTGGGTACTTGGAAACAAGTACACGCCATGGATCCTCGGAAGTCTGCTTAAGACCAAGGGAGATACGCTCACGGTTAAGGTCAACGTCGAGAACCTGAACCTCAACCTCCTGGCCAACCTTAACAACCTCAGATGGGTGGTTAACGTGGTTCCAAGAAAGCTCGGAAATGTGAACCAGGCCGTCAATGCCGCCAAGGTCAACAAATGCACCAAACTCAACGATGGAGGAAACAGTACCCTTGAGCTTCATGCCAACCTGGAGCTTGCCCAGGATGTCCTGACGCTCTGCCTTACGAGCCTCCTCAAGAACAATACGGCGAGAAAGAACAACGTTATTGCGGTTGCGATCCATCTCGATAACACGAGCCTCAATACGAGTGCCCATGAATGCACCAAGATCCTTGACACGACGGAGGTCAACAAGGGATGCAGGCAGGAAGCCACGGAGGCCAATGTCAAGAATCAGGCCGCCCTTAACAACCTCGATAACCTCGCCCTCAACGGTCTCACCAGCGTTGAACTTATCCTCAACTGCCTTCCAAGCACGCTCGTACTCAGCACGCTTCTTGGAGAGAACCAGACGGCCCTCTTTGTCCTCTTTCTGGAGAACAAGAGCCTCGACGTCCTCACCCAGGGAGATGACCTCTGCAGGGTTAACGTCTTTACGAATAGAAAGCTCACGAGCAGGAATAACGCCCTCAGACTTGTAGCCAATGTCTACGAGGACCTCATCGCGCTCAATCTTGACGACGGTGCCGTTGACAAGATCTCCCTCATCAAAGTCGGTGACAGTGCCGTCGATCAGGCTGTTCATTTCCTCATCGGAAATTTCATCCAAAGAGAAGATGGACGAGTTCTGAATCTCACTCAAAGGTGGACCCCTTCCAAAACGGGGCCCCGGTCAACATGGTTGCTGCCAGAGTGCCAATACGTGGGCTTCTCTACTCGGAAACTTACATGCTCTCGGGGGCCAACAGATACAGTGCATAGCTTGACGCCATACGGGCAATAGGATAGCGCTCTTCGGCTGATTAAACAAGCCAAAGAGCGCTACTTTGCACAGCTATTACGCAAGTTTTACAAAATTTCTTCAAAGTTTGTTTCTTGCGAGAAGATCTTGTTGTGCTTACGCACGAAGACGGTAGCCTTCTTTCTCTACGGCAGCTCGGTACGCATCGACATCAATTGGATTTTTGCTGAGGATACGTGCCTGACCACCAGCTAGAGTAACCTGCGCCCATGTTCCCTCAATACTATCGAGAGCTCGAGTCACATGATTGACGCAGTTCTGGCAAGTCATACCACCAATCTCAAATGTTTGAACATAAGGGTAATGAGATTCATCTTTGTCTTCTGGACCATCTGCAGCAGAAACCTGCTCTGTGTTACAGGTAGTAACACCTGTTCCTTCATCAGAGCAGCAGCCTTTTTTACCTGCAGCAATTCCGTAAACACGATAAACCGCAAAACCGCAAAGCGCTACAACAGCAAGAATAACAATGATATTGATTGGTGACATACAAACTTCCCTTCTGTTGCTGTTTTACTACCCATCATTTTCTAGATTATTCAAAAAATGATGTTTTTCTCGCCAAAATTTTCAGCAACAGCAAAAATCGTAATACAGCTTAAGCAGAAAGCTTTGCGCCAAGACCGCGAAGAGCCTCAAGAGCATCGTCATCTGGCTCAAGGTTGCAGATAAAAGTCTCAACAACGTTGACACCCTCTGCTTCAGCATTCTGCTTCCAAGTCTCCATCCAGTCACCGGTTCCCCAGTCATAAGAACCAAAGAGAGCGGTTGGCTTCTGACCAAGCTTGCCTGCACAGTCATTGAAGAGCTCCTCAAAATCAGGATCGAGCTCCTCATCACCCATAGCAGGGCAACCAAAAGCAAATGCGTCATACTGATCACACATATCAGCAGAAAACTCAGAAGACTCAATAGCCTCGGTATCTGCTGCACTTGCAAGCTCTTTTGCCATTGCCTCAGTATTGCCCGTCATGGACCAATACACAACTGCTACTTTACTCATACATTTCCTCCTTCTGTGTCCAGGTTCCCCCTGGAAAACCACACATTACTTTCAATACCTCAACAAGAAATCCAAGTGCACCCCTTATGCAACCTGGTATTTCTCGGCATTGCCATACGATGAGAGAATCTGAGCTAAAGATTCCCCTTGATAAAAACGAAGCTTGCAGTGATCTTCTGCATTTTTAAGCTGCTCCAAGCGCAAGCGTGTTTCTTCCGTGTTGTCATAGACTTTCCAAGCACCAGTAAATAGCTCAGGCTGGCCGTTCATAAAGCCTTGAACATCTGCAAGCGGATAGCCCAGTACAAGACCAATCTCATGCGGGAACGCGGCTTTTCTTGCATGAAAGGCAAAGATTTTTGAGCGCATGCTCTTCATCAACGCTTGCACTGACTCAGTGGAATGGCCAAAGGCAGCCAGAAACTCACAGTGCTCTGGTTTGGCGAGAATATCCTCAACAAGCTCAGGTCTATAGGCAACAAACGTCACCTTTCC
>CAUTOT010000059.1:0-7384 GCA_963539765.1 uncultured Atopobium sp.
GAACGTGGTCATTTACAGGCGTAGGAGCAATCAAAACTGCACAAGCATGCACACCCTCACCACGATGCAAGCCCTCAATAGATAGAGCAGCATCAATGATTCTTCTCGCATCAGGGTCATTCTCGTACGCATCTTCAAAGTCAGCAGAATACTGATCGGCACCCTTTTGGCCTTCTTGAGCTTTATGAAGAACAAATTTTAGGTGAGCGTTAGGATCACCAGGGATCATCTTAGAAAGACGCTGTCCCATATAAACGGGATATCCTAGAACACGACAAGCATCGTTAATTGCCTGTTTAGCCTTGATGGTTGAGTACGTAATAACGTGAGAAACACGATCAGATCCATAAATCTGACGGACATGCTCTACAACCTCAAGACGACGCTCATCGTCGAAGTCCATATCAATATCTGGCATCTCTGAACGTTGAGGAGACAAGAATCTCTCAAACATGAGGCCATTCTCAAGAGGGTCAAACGAGGTAATATCCATGGCATATGCAACAATAGCGCCCGCTGCAGATCCACGACCAGGACCTACACCAATGCCATTTTCTTTTGCCCAGCGAACATATTCCTGAACAATTAAGAAGTAATCAGCAAAGCCCTTTTTGCAGATAATGTCGTACTCATACTCAAAACGATCTTTAACGTTAATCTCATTGATGACAACGTTTTGCCAATCATCTCCATAACGTTTTGCAAGACCAAGCTCGCACTCTTTTCTAAACCGCTCCTCTGAGGTCTCCCCTTCTGCCAAATCTGGAAACTTTGGCAGGTACATATGGGTCCAGTCCAGTTCATAGTTGCATTTATTTGCAACCTCAATGGTGTTCTCGATAGCTTCAGGACACCACGAGAAAATCTGGCGCATTTCTTGTTCACTCTTAAGATAGAACTCACTACCTGTCATGCGCTTACGGTTCTCGTCATCAACACGAGCGCCCGAACCAATGCAGGAAGCAATGTCTTGAACGCTTGCGTCTTCTTTAGTGAGATAGTGGTTATCGTTGGTGGCAACTACCTTAATACCAAGGTCATGACCCATCTTTACAATGCGCTCAGCAAGGGTTCTATCGGTATATCCGCCCCAGCTTGGATCAGATAAGCCGTGGTCTTGAATCTCTAGGTAGAAATCATCCCCAAAGATGTCTTGATAGATTTTTGCCCAACGTTCCGCCTCTTCTGGACGACCTTCAAACAACATACGAGGGATGATGCCAGATACACAAGCTGAAGTGCAGATAATACCCTCGTGGTAACGCTTGAGCATCTCAAGCGTGGTACGGGGCTTGTAATAGAACATATCTTTTGAGCCAGCTTCTGACATCATCTTCATCAGGTTGACATAGCCGGTCTCATTTTTAGCAAGCAGGATAAGGTGATAACGTACCTGCTTAGTGCCCTTCTCAATACAATCATCAAGAATGAAATAAGCTTCACAGCCAAATATTGGCTTAATAAGTGGAGAAGGTTTATTGGCTTTTACGGCCTCAATGTCATGCGTTTGATTCCAAATTTGAACGTCAGAAGCCCATTGAGCATGAACTTTATCATGCTCGCCAGCATTTGGATCATCTGCAGGTGGCTCTTCTAGATCCCAGCCCTTTTCAAAACATTCCACATCGTGGCACCACTGTCCAAAATCTTTAAGTGCCTCATTGTACTTACGGCACGCAAGGTCAAAATCTGGAATACCAAAGAGATAACCATGATCAGTTAAAGCAAGCGCTGGCATACCAAACTCTACAGCTTTACTAACCATGTCTGGGACACGGCTAGCTCCATCAAGAATGGAAAAATCTGAGTGGTTGTGGAGGTGAACAAATGCCATCTTTTTCTACGCTCTTCTCTTTGTGCTTCAAAATTTGTTCTTTTACCAAGGGCTCTTAATTTCTTTGTATAGTGTAGCCGATTCGCCGGACAATAACTACTAATACAAACATATGTTCTATGTGCTAATACTTCTATTGCCGCTGGTAAATTGGATGAAAATATTTTCTCGCCAATTTAATAACGTCACAAAATCTCTCTTAGTTGGCGTAGACCATCCGTTCAAAAATTTCTCAAAATAAAAGTTTCAAACTGGTAACTCTTAGACTAGGGACACCTTAATTGGGAATATAGTTTTTGTATTACCTATTCCAGTTAAGGAGATCACATGGATCAGATGAAAAGCATTTCCTTTGACGACATTGCAGCGGCTCAGAAGAACTTTGAGTCCGACCGCGCTCATACTGTAGCTAAAAATGCTGCTACCAGCGCTGGTGTTAGAAAAGCAGCTCGTGTACCAGAAGGTGTTGCCCTTAATCCTCTTACCTTTGATGTTGAGGTAAAGCAGGGTGACCGCACTAATCAGAAGCGTTCTGGCCGTTGCTGGATGTTTGCTTCCCTCAATACATTTAGATACCGCATCATCAAGAAATATAACCTCTCCACTTTTGAGCTTTCTCAGGCATACCCGCTGTTCTGGGACAAGATGGAGAAGTCCAACTGGTTCCTTGAGAACATTCTGGACACCCTTGATGAGCCTCTGAATGGTCGTCTTGTATCCTTCCTGCTTACCGACCCAATTGGCGACGGTGGCCAGTGGGATATGTTTAAGAGCCTTGTAAAGAAGTACGGCGTTGTGCCAAAGAGCGCTATGCCAGAGACTGCTAACTCTTGTAACACCCACGAAATGGACGCGTACCTCACCCGCTATCTTCGTAGTGCTGCAAAGCGTCTTCGTGAGACCGCAACAGCTGGTGAGTCCCTTGAGTCTCTGCGCGAAATGAAGAAAGAGATGATGGAGGACGTCTACACGCTGCTGGTAACTTGCCTGGGTCAGCCTCCTGTATCTTTTGAAGCACGCCTGCGCGATAAGGACGATAACCTTGCCCTTTCTGGCACCTTTACTCCTCAGGAGTTCTTCGCTGAGACTGTCGATATGAATCTTGATGATTACATCTCAATCATCTCTGCACCAACCGCAGATAAGCCTTTCAACCACACCTACACCGTTTCTCGCTTGGGCAACGTTGTTGAGGGTGGCGGCGTTCGTTACCTCAACCTTGAGATCCCTGAACTCAAGCGCCTTGCTGTGGCTCAGCTTAAGGACAACCTGCCTGTCTGGTTTGGCTGCGACGTTGCGCAGTCCTACCTTCGTGAAGAGGGCATCATGGACACCCGTGCACTTGACGTTGATGGCCTCTTTGGCTTCCCTGTTGAAGGTGCACTTGACCGTGCTGAGCGCCTTGACTACGGCGAGTCTCTGATGACTCACGCTATGGTTCTTGAGGGTGTTAACTTTGACGCAGAGGGCAACACTACCCTCTGGAAAGTTGAGAACAGCTGGGGTAAAGACCACGGCCGCGATGGCTTTGATACCATCTCTGACCCTTGGTTTGACGAGTACGTCTACCAGATTGTTGTTGACAAGAAGTACCTCACTCCTGAGCAGCTCAAGACCTTTGAGACCGAGGAAGCAACCGTCCTCGAGCCATGGGACCCCATGGGTTCTCTTGCAACACTTCGCTAAGGTACAAACCATCTGGCGAGAAGATCGGTCTTCTCGCCAGGTTTTTCTAAACGCTACTAACAAAAGGAGCCGTAATGGCTGATCAGACCGTAAATCCACAGTGGGCAAACGAGGAAACTGCTGCTTTTAGCGCAGACCGCGCTAACCGCGTTGCCCGCAACTCCGTAACCTCTATGGGCGTTTCCGCAGCTGCCCGCGACATCACCACCATGCGCACTTACGCTGACACCTACGGTGTTGCTGTTGCAAAGACGGGCGACGTCACCAACCAGCGTCAGAGCGGTCGCTGCTGGATGTTCTCTTCTTTCAACGTACTTCGCCAGGAGGCAATCAAGAAGCTTGACGTTGATACCTTTGAGTTCAGCCAGGCATATGGCATGTTCTACGACAAGCTTGAGAAGGCTAACTCCGCACTTGAGTACATCATTCAGACCGCTGACCAGCCAACCGATTCTCGTGTTGTCCACACACTTCTGACCGAGGGCATTGGCGACGGCGGCTACTACTCATTTGCTATGAGCTTGGTTGAGAAGTACGGCCTGGTTCCTAAGGATGCTATGCCAGAGACTGCTTGCTCCAAGAACTCCACTCAGATGGACGAGCGCATTGACCGCCTGTTCAGGAAGAGCGCTGGTGAGCTCCGTGCAGCATACGCAGCTGGTAAGTCTCTTGACGAGCTTCGTGCGCTTAAGCAGGAGCAGCTCAAGGGCTTCCACCAGATTCTGTCTGTCTGCCTTGGTGAGCCACCTCTAACCTTTGACTTTGAGTGCAAGGTTGGCAAAAACGCACAGGTAGATAAGGCAAAGCTCTCCCCTGTTGAGCCAAGTAAGGCTTCTGACAACAAAGACAAGAAGGACGGCGAGAAGGACGAGGAAGGCACTCAGATTCTTCGCGACTTTGGCATTACTCCTCTTGAGTTTGCAGAGCGCTATTGTGGCGTTGATCCTCGCGGCTTTGTCCAGCTCATCTCTGTTCCAAGCAAGAAATACCCTTATGGCAAGGTGTATCACCCTACCTTCATTGATACCGTTTTGGGCGGCATTAAGACTCGCTTCTTAAACGTTGAGCCAGAGGTTCTTGAGGGAGCTACCATTGCTTCCTTGAAGGACGGCAACCCTGTCTGCATGGCCTGCGACGTTATGCAGGAGTTCCCTCGTCACAATGAGGACTTCAACTACGTTCTCTCGACCGACACCATGGATTACAACGGCCTCTTTGGCGTTGATTTTGACATGGATCGCGAAGCAATGATTGAGAACTATGAGACTTCTCTTACCCACGCAATGACCTTCCAGGGCGTTGAGCTCGATAAGGACGGTAAGGCTAAGCAGTGGCGCATCGAGAACAGCTGGGGCAAGGACTCCGGTAAGGACGGCTACCTCATCATGAGCGCAGATTGGTTCCGTCTCTACGGTGGCGAGGCTGACGTTCGTCGTCAGTACGTTCCAGAGGACCTGCTCAAGGTCTGGGACGAGGGCGAAGATGTCCAGATTGATTTCTGGGAGAACCTTGGCTACTCCCTTGGTGGTCGTAACCGCAAGTAAGGTTCGCAATCACAGCGTACGAATACGGATAAAAACGCACCCAAGGCCGGTACAGAATTTTCTGTGCCGGCCTTACTGGTCTATACTGATAAAAAGAAAAGTTCAAGCTTACTTTCTGGAGGCTCTCATGAGAGCAATTTCAAAAGAGCGTGTCATTTTACGAGCTACTATCTTAGTGTTCTTTTTATTAATCTGGTATTGCGATTCAAGAGGCATGCTTCCAGAAAATGGCTACGCAATCCTTACTATTCTTTTATTCGGTATTTTTTGGTTTATCGAGGCTAGGTTTATCAAACCCACTAAAACAGATCAAAGCGTGCCGCGGAGACCTCGGCTGTAATCTTTCCGGCGCTGAGCTCTGTTAGCGCATCCGTAAACGCCGTTTCTTCTCCGCACCTAAAGTCTATGGCGAGAAAAACGTCCGTTCCAAACTCTGCCGTTATAACCTTGCCGCCGGTATCTGAGACCAGGCGTTGAATCTGCTCATACAGGTTATACGGAGCCGACAACTCCACCTTCACAACCTGCAGCATTTCCTGAACAGCAGATGCTTCCTCAGCAGCAGCCAAAGCCTCTTGAGTTGCTGCCGTATACGCACGAACAAGTCCGCCAGGACCTAAAAGCGTTCCGCCAAAGTAGCGCGTGACAACGCAGCAAACGTTCTTAAGCCCCGCTCCGCGCAATACCTCCAGCACCGGCATTCCCGCCGTTCTGGAAGGCTCTCCGTCGTCGGAGGCACGCTCTGTGCCGTCCTCCAATATCCACGCAGGCACGTTATGGCGAGCGTTGTAGTGCTTCGCTCTCACCCTGGCGAGAAACTCTTGTGCTTCTGCCTCTGTCTCTACATGACAAAGCTGGGCTATGAAGCGGCTTTTTCTGTCTTCAAAAAGACCTTCCGCAACAAAGTCCAGCTTGAGTGTCTTGTAAGATGTGTCAGGCATAGAGCAACTGCGTGCCGCAGTTATGCGAGCACACAGACCTTCTCGCCAGCAGAAACCAGCTGGTCTGCAGAGGCAAGAATCTCTACGTTGCTATACTCGCTAGAGTTAGTAATAGCAAGAATAACTACCTCAGGATGACCCGCATCCTTAACCTTATCCAGGTCAAAGGTCATCAGTGGCTGACCAACCTCAACACGCTGATCTTGCTCGACAAGGGCGGTAAAGCCGTCACCCTTCATCTCAACGGTATCAACGCCTACGTGAATCAAGACCTCTTCTCCAGAATCGGCAGTGATTCCAAATGCGTGAACAGTTGGAGTAGTTGCGGTAATAGTGCCCGAGACTGGCGCGTACACAACGCCCTCAGAGGGCCAGATACCCAGACCCTGACCAAGCATGCCACCTGCAAAAACAGGATCAGGAACGTTCTCTAGCGCAACAACTTTTCCGCTTGCTGGTGCATAAATTGTTTTAGCAGTGTAATCAGAAACAACAAGAGCCTCTGGCGCAGCTGCCTCGGAAGATTTCTTGAAAAGATCAAAGAGTCCCATGGTAGTCCTTTCGTGTTTAAGCCTATTTATCATAGCAGCATTTAAAGTGGCTACCGTTGCTTTTCATGAACACAGCGTGCCAATTTGCGCTCTTCTCGCCACTCAGCATCTGGCGAGAAGAGCGTGCCCTCGCAACATCTCATTTACTTGGAGATTATTTGACTTCGGAGCCTCCAGCCTTATGAACGTGATACAATCGCCCATGCAAAGTGGACCAGACAACCGCGGAGCGCCCGTCCAACTAATTGGAAGGGTGCTATGAGGAAAGTCCGGGCTCCACAGGGCAGGATGCTGGCTAACGGCCAGGCGGGGTGACCCGACGGAAAGTGCCGCAGAAAAGAAGACTCTCACCTGCGCATTCGCGTAAAGAGAAAAGCTGAAACGGTAGTGTAAGAGACTACCAGCACGCTGGCAACAGCGTGGCTTGGTAAACCCCATCCGGAGCAAACGCAAATAGGAGCGCTATGGTGTGGCCCGCACTGCGCTCGGGTTGCGCGCTAGAGACCAGTAGCAATGCTGGTAGTAGATAAATGGTTGTCCGCGACAGAACCCGGCTTATACGTCCACTTTGCCTATTGAATGCAAATCCCCCGTACGATTTCTGTGCGGGGGATTATGATTCTGCAGCGTGTTAGCGTCGGCTTTTAGGCCTGGCCCACAAAATAGCGCAGCTTTGGTAGGTCTCGCTGAAGAATCGACATGTTCTTAATCAAGATAGTCAGGCAGCTAGGCGGTCGCACTACCCGATATGCATCTCTATGCATAAACTTCATCTAATATGCTTGAAAATGAATAGATAAATATAAGAAATTTAACTATCGATAAATT
>CAUTOT010000060.1:0-7333 GCA_963539765.1 uncultured Atopobium sp.
CACAGAGTTTCTGCTTACTGCACGGCCGTGAGTTCCCACGGTTCGTGTACCGTCTTGCATGATGCCTTCATCCATAAAGAAGGTGTAATCAGGGGTGTAAGCACCAAAGCCGATGTTATAGGTTGAAGCCGTGTACGTTTGACCTACCTGTACGGTTGTAGCTTCAGGAGTGGCACCTTGATTAGATACAGGAGTGTTGTCAGGAATGCGGTAGTAAGTAAGCTGCAGGTAGAGGACATAGCCACCAAGTACCAGCAAAGCCAGAATAAAGAGGCCACCCACAAATTTAAAAAGAGGAGCAAGAACCCTTTTTAGTAGGGCAGTAATTAATTTAAGACCAAGAGACAAAACTCTTTTCATGCGAACCTCGTATCAATCAAGTGTCGTATGATTTAAATGATAACTATTATGGATTGAAAGTACGTTGAGGAGTTTGTATGTCGTTATCAAGAAATACAACATTAGAGCTTTTCAAACCCTCAGGTATCAGGCGTTTCTCGGCACTTGCTGCCGCAACGCCGGGCTGTATTTCTTTAACTATTGGAGAGCCGGGAGAAGACACTCCAACTTCTATTTGCGATCAAGTAGACAAAGAGCTTGCAGCTGGAAACACGCATTATCCACCCAACGTTGGTACTCTTGAACTTAGGGAGGCCATTGCTGCCTGGGAGTCTGCACGTGGTATGAAGGTCGGTCCAGACGGTATTGTAGTTACCGTGGGAGCTGCGGAAGCCATTTCTGCAACTATGCTAACCCTTATGAATCCAGGTGACGAGGTTATTATTCCTGAACCAGCGTATCTGGTATACAGAACGCTCTGCCAGCTTAATCGTGGTGTAGTTGTGCCGCTTGATACCAGCGCCAATCATTTCCAGATTGATCAAGAGCAGCTCAAGTCAAAAATTTCAGACAAGACAAAGCTTATTGTTTTGACTTCTCCCAACAATCCTACGGGATGTGTTTATACAAAAGAGTCACTTGATGCGGTAGCTAATCTTGTTCGTGAACACGGCTTTTATGTGATGTGTGATGACGTTTATAGAGAGCTTGCTTATGTTGATGATGTTCCACGTTTTGTTGAGCTCTACCCAGATTTGTCTGATCGCTGCATTGTGATAAATAGTTTCTCCAAACCATGGGCAATGACGGGCTGGAGACTTGGCTGGGTTGCCACTTCTGACGAGCTTGCGGCAGATATCGGAAAAGTCCATGCTCAGCTTGTGGCTTCCGTCCCCTCATTTCTTCAGCCTGCAGCTGTCTATGCGCTTTCTTATGACGTTACGCCTATGCGTTCAAACTATCAAAAGCGCAGGCAGATTGTGCTTTCTGCACTTGAAGACATGAAACTTCCTGTTGAAGAGCCAGAAGGTGCCTTCTACGCATTTCCATCAATCAAGGAATTTGCCCTTGAATCTGAGGCGTTCTGTGAGCGTGCAATTGCAGAGTTTGGTGTAGCGCTGGTGCCTGGCGTTTTCTTCGGCGCCGAGGGGTATGTGCGTATCAGTTATGCCGCTTCTGACAAGAATCTGACAGAAGGCCTTTCTCGCCTTAAGACTTTTGTTAATACTTTGCGAGAAGAACAAAACTAGCCCAAATGCAGAGCTTTCTGTGGTAGGGTTTTACTGTCAATAGAGGAGCGAGCACGATGGGTTCTGGGTTAGTCGGCAGGCAGTGACCCCAGAAGGAGGCGAGGTTCGCCGAACTTGGCAATCAGGCGTGGTTGTCAGGTGGGCTTGTATGAAATACATGCAAGACTGTCCGAGATTTCGGGGGTGCTACTTTGACGGTGTATTGCGCCCCTAATTTGAGGGGGAGCTTTGAGTAAGAAACCGTTTGTTTCTGCAGATGCCTTAGAGGCAATTACTAAGACGTATCCAACGCCATTTCACCTGTATAACAAGGCAGAGATTGTTCGTCGCGCAAAGCTGTTGCAAGAGGCTTTTAGCTGGAATGCTGGGTTTAAAGAGTACTTTGCGGTTAAAGCTACGCCAAATCCTTACATTGTGAGGTTGCTGGCAGAGCTTGGCTGCGGCTGCGACTGCGCAAATGCCACAGAGCTCACGCTTGCAAAAGCCTGTGGAGTTACCGGCCAAAACATTATGCTTTCGTCAAACGACACTACGGTGCTTGACTTTGCTCGCGCTCATGAGCTGGGAGCCATTATTAACTTAGACGCTGGTGGAGACATGCTTACAACGCTTGAAGAGGCGGTGGGAAGCAACATGCCTCAGGTTATGTGCGCGCGTCTTAATCCTGGTGGCGTTTTTGAGTCGCAAAACGGCATTATTGGAAATCCCGATGACGCTAAGTTTGGCATGACAGAAGAGCAGCTTTTCCAGACGTTTGCGTATCTTAAAACCAAAGGTGTGATTGAGTTTGGTCTTCATGCCTTCCTGGCCAGTAACGCTCAGGAAGAGGACTACTATCCAAATCTTGCGCGTGTTCTTTTTAAGCTGGCTGTTAAGCTGCATAAAGAACTTGATATCCACATTGGATTTATTGATCTTTCTGGTGGTATTGGTGTGGCGTATGAGCCAGACCAGGTGGAGCCAGACGTCTTGGCTATTGGCCAGGGCGTAAAGCGCGCTTTTGAAGAGGTCTTAGTTCCTGCAGGTATGGGAGACGTTTCTATCTATACCGAGCTTGGACGCTGGCTTTTGGGTCCTGCTGGCGCACTTGTTACCCGCGTTTTGCACCAGAAAGAGACCTATCGTCACTACCTTGGCGTAGACGCTTGTGCAGCAAACCTTATGCGTCCCGCAATCTACGACGCTTACCACCACATCACCGTTATGGGCAAAGAAGATGCCCCTGCAACACATACGTACAACGTTGTAGGTGGACTTTGCGAGAATAACGATCAGTTTGCAAAGAATCGCCAGCTCCCAGAGGTAGCTGTGGGCGACCTCCTGTTTATTCACGATACGGGTGCTCATGGTTTCTCGATGGGCTATAACTACAACGGCCGTCTGCGCTCCGCCGAGCTGCTGCTTCTAGAAGATGGATCCGTGCAGCTTATTCGCCGCGCTGAGACAGAGGCCGATTACTTTGCAACGCTTGCATTTGATGGCTCCGATTTTTCTGATCTTGCGCAACAAACAACTATAAACATCACACGTTAGAGGGCGAGAAAAACTATGGATATGAAGAATTTGACTGGTGCAATCACCGCTTTAGTAACCCCATTTGATGCTCAGGGAAATGTTGACTTCGAAGCACTTGAGCGCTTTGTAGACTTCCAGATTGAGCAGGGAATTGATGGTATTCTCGCTCTTGGTACTACCGGCGAGTCCTCAACCATGACAGATGAGGAGGACATCGAGGTAGTTAAGGCAATCCTTGCCAGGGCTCAGGGTAGAGTTCCTGTTATTGGCGGTGCTGGCTCCAACTCTTCTGCTGAGTCTTTGCGCAAAGCAGAGGCTCTAGAGAAGGCAGGTGTTGATGGCCTGCTTCTGATTACCCCTTACTACAACAAGAGTAACGAAGAGGGCATCTACCAGCACTTCTCGTATGTACTCGACCGCGTTGATGTTCCGTGTATTTTGTATAACATTCCTGGTAGAACGGGCTGCTCAATTTCTGAGCGCAATGTTCAGAGGCTTGCGGCACATCCAAATGCATGGGGCATTAAAGAGGCTTCTGGAGATATTTCATACGCAACAAAGGTTGCTCGTTATTTGAGCGATGACTTTACTATGTGGTCTGGAAATGACGACATGATTGTGCCGCTGCTTTCTCTTGGTGCTTCTGGTGTTATTTCTGTTTGGTCTAACCTTGATCCAAAGATGGTTCATGACCTGGTTACTGCGTGGCACCGTGGCGAGGTCTCCCTTGCTCGCGAGCTTCAACTTCAGTATCTTGACCTGGTACACGCCCTCTTCTGCGAGGTTAATCCAATTCCTGTCAAGGCCGCTCTGGCTCGTATGGGATTTATGGAAGAAAATTATCGTCTACCTCTGTGGAAGATGACTGATGAGCACGCCGAGGTGCTTGAAAACGCTATGAGAAAGGCTGGTCTTCTTGATGCCTAGTGCAGTAGTAATTGGTACCGGCAAGATGGGAAAACTCATTGAGCAAACCCTGATTGCTTACGGCTTTGAGGTACTTGGTGCGTTTGGTCACGAGAATATCAATCAGCTGATTACCGTTGAGCAGACGCCTGATGTGGTTGTGGATTTCTCTGGCGTTGCTGCCTTTGATACTGTTGTCGGGTTTGTACGTGAGCGCGGATGCGCACTTGTTTCTGGCACAACGGGTTTCTCGCCAGAGCAGCTTTCAGAGCTGAAGCAGCTGGGGGAGAGCGTGCCGGTGATTCATGCGGCAAACTATTCGGTGGGCGTTGCCGTGTTGAGGCGCGCGGTGGCAATGGCTGCTGAGGCGCTTAACGGCTGGGATACCGAGATTGTAGAGACGCACCACAACCAGAAGGTTGATGCTCCGTCCGGCACAGCAAAGCTGTTGCTAGCCGCTATTGATCCAGAGGGGACTCGTCCTGTTGTTTCTGGCCGCGAGGGCTTCTGCGGAGCTCGCACCAAGGACGAGATTGGTGTGTTTGCCCTCAGAGGTGGCACAGTGGCCGGCACTCACGAGGTGCATTTCTTTGGACAGGACGAGGAAGTCTGTCTGACCCATCGCGCAACGTCTCGTCAGATTTTTGTGAACGGTGCCGTTGCGTGCGCTGAGAAATTGCTTACAAAAGCTCCAGGTTTTTATACCTTTGAAGAGTTGATTTTTGGATAAATACACGTGCTGGCTTTTACAGGTCAGCGCCTATTTGGCTAAGAAAGGACGCACATGGACGCCCAGGAAATTATTAACTACATTGCTACTTCAGAGAAGAAGACCCCCGTTAAGCTATATGTCAAAGAGCGTGAGGGTGCTTCTGTGTCTTACGGCTCTTCTCGCGTGTATGGCGAGGGTAGCTCAAAGGTTGTCTTTGGTGACTGGTCTGAGCTTAAACGTGTTGTAGAGCAGAACGCAGACTCATTTGAGTATTTTGATATCGAGAATGACCGTCGAAACTCCGGTGTTCCTCTGCTGAACATGAAGGACGTAAACGCCCGTATTGAGCCAGGTGCTCTGATTCGTGAGCGTGTTGAGATTGGCAACAATGCCGTCATTATGATGGGTGCTGTTATTAACATCGGCGCCGTTATTGGCGAAGGTACCATGATTGATATGGGTGCTGTTTTGGGCGGCCGTGCAACTGTTGGTAAGAACTGCCACATTGGTGCCGGCACTGTTCTTGCTGGTGTTGTTGAGCCTGCATCTGCTACGCCAGTTATTATTGAAGATAACGTCCTTATTGGTGCAAATGCCGTGGTTATCGAGGGCATTCGTGTTGGAGAAGGTGCTGTTGTAGCGGCAGGTGCTGTGGTTGTTGAGGATGTTCCAGCAAACGCCGTGGTGGCAGGATGTCCTGCACGTGTGATAAAAATGAAGGACCAGAAGACAGAGGGCAAGACAGCTTTGGTCGATGCTCTTCGCACGTTGTAATCGAGGGTACATGCCAGACGGCTCCAAAAAAGCACAGGGTTTTACCACCAAAATTTCCTGCGTACACACAGAAAATTGGGCAGAGAAAAAAGAAGATTCTTGGTTTACCTACGAACTTCTCGCCGAAGATCCTAAGACGCATGCACGCGCCGGCATCTTCCATACGCCTCATGGTGATATTCCAACGCCTATTTTCATGCCGGTTGGAACCAAGGCAACCGTTAAAGGTTTGATGACCGATACGGTCCGTGACCTTGGTGCCAAGATTATTCTGGCAAATACGTATCACCTGTCTCAGCGTCCTGGAGATGAGCTGGTTGCACAGATGGGTGGCTTGCATGACTTTATGCAGTGGCATGGGCCTATTCTGACGGATTCAGGTGGATTCCAGGTCTTTAGCCACGAGGAGTTCATGAAGCTCTCTGATGAGGGCGTTAAATTCCGTGCGGTAGATTACGACGGTGCATGGTCGTATTGGACGCCAGAAACAAACATGCAGATTGCTCAGAATCTTGGTGCAGACATTGTCATGCAGCTTGACCAGTGCGTAGGATATCCTGCCGAGCGCAAAAAAGTTGAGCGTGGTGTTGAGCTTTCAAGTGCATGGGCGGAGAGATGTTTTAATGCTCATACCCGCCCCGATCAAGCGCTCTTTGGCATTGTTCAGGGTGGTATGCATCTTGATTTGCGCAAGCGCTCAATCGAGCACCTTGAGTCCATAGGTGATTTCCCTGGTTATGGCATTGGTGGCTATTCCGTTGGTGAGCCTCACGAGGTTATGTTTGAGACACTAGCTCCACTTTGTGCAGATTACATGCCTCGCAATAAGCCTCGCTATCTTATGGGTGTTGGCAATCCAACTACGCTTATTCGTGGTGTTGCCTGCGGCATTGATATGTTTGACTGCGTACTTCCAACGCGCACCGCACGCATGGGCACCGCGTTTTCCCACGAGGGCCGCATGAACCTCAAGAACGCTAAGTACTTTGCAGATGCAGGTCCTCTTGATGCTAAGTGTTCCTGCCCCGTTTGCACCGGTGGTTATTCTCGTGCATACCTTAACCACCTGGTTAAGCAGCATGAGATGCTGGGAGGACAGCTGCTTTCTATGCACAATATTTACTTCTTACTTGAGCTTATGCGTCAGGCGCGAGAAGCAATTCTTGCAGGTACTTATAGCGAGTTTGTCGAGGAGTGGGAAAACTCTGAAGGCGCGGTTGATTTCTAAGTTCATTTGGTGAGAAACCCGTCTTTTTGAATGCTCTGTGCAAACAACTTTGTTTTAAATTTTTTATGACTAGCTCACTAATTTGCGAGCTAGTCATTTTTTGTCCGGTGACATGGGTAGAATAAAAGAGATAAACATTCGCGGGTGCCCAAGGTGCCCCTGGCTGGCTCTGCCGCCACAGAAAAGAGGATATGATGCCCGGCATCGAGAAAAGCACTCGTTGGAGTGTCCTTTCACAAGACGTATATTTAGAGTCGCTGTTTGAAAAAGAATTGCATGTTACGCCACTTGTTGCTCGTGTATTAGTAGCACGTGGATTTACCGATGTAGTCGCAGCTCAAGAGTTTCTCTCGCCATCCTTGCAAAGGGATTGGCTTGATCCACAGTGTATTCCTGGAATGGCTGAGGTTGCCGCCCGCGTTCATAAGGCAATTGTTGAGCATAAAAAGATTGCCGTTTTTGGTGATTTTGATGTTGATGGAATGAGCTCAACGTGTTTGCTTACCCTGGCTTTACGTCGATTGGGAGCAGATGTTTTGCCGTATATTCCGCATCGTTTTGGTGAGGGATACGGACTTTCTAACGAGGCTCTTGCAAGAGTTTTGCAAG
>CAUTOT010000061.1:0-7326 GCA_963539765.1 uncultured Atopobium sp.
AGGAAGAGAGAAGACTCAACAATGTAAGGACGAATGCGATCTGCATAAGGCAGGTAGGTCTCGCAAATTTGGTCAACGGTATAGGTTGGAAGACCATACACAAGGCTCAAGATTGGATTGGTGTACTCAAGTGCAGCTTCAAGCTTCTTGCGGAAGATCTTCTCGTCAAGCATGTCCTGAATACGAAGACCAGTACGGTTCATCTTGTCCATATAAGTTGGGCCGACACCGCGCTTGGTAGTGCCAATAAGATTCTTGCCCAGCTTTTTCTCGTGTACGCCATCAAGATCTTTGTGATAAGGCATAACAATGTGAGCGTTGCCGGAAATCTTAAGAAGATCGCAGGAAATACCCTTGCTCTCCAGCATATCAATCTCGCCGAGAAGAACCTCTGGATCAACAATGCAGCCATTGCCAATAACTGGATAGGTATTCTCATACATAACGCCAGATGGAACCTGGTGAAGTGCAAGCTTTGTGTCTCCAGCAATTACCGTGTGGCCTGCATTTGCACCACCTGCGTAACGGCAAACAACGTCAAAATCTCCGGAAATGAGGTCGGTAACTTTACCCTTACCCTCGTCTCCCCACTGAGCACCAACAAGTACGGAAGCTGGCATAAGTTCTCCCCTATCGCAGCTATCTACAAACACGACCATTACATGACGGTTGCAACCTCTTTAGGGGTTGCTTCATAAGTATATCTAATACCGCTGGCAAAAGCACAGAAGCGCGAAGGTTTTGTCACACATAAGAAACGATTAGTGTGCAGGGTTTGCCATTGCGGCGTACTGAGCGGCTTCGCTTTCTGAATAATTATTTCCCTGGTAAAGCTCAACAAACTTAGTAGACGTTGGCATAAACATGACAGGAACATCTCTCAAAGCACCTGCACGGTTCTTTGCAACAATGATGTTAGTAACGTCTTTATCAGGACGATCTTCACGTGCGGCTTCTTCATCGCTCAGTGAACGGTCAAGCAGCAAAACAATATCTGCGTCCTGCTCGATAGCGCCGGACTCACGCAGGTCAGAAAGCTGTGGGCGCTTGCCATTTCTGTTTTCAAGCGTACGGTTGAGCTGAGAAAGTGCAATAACGGGCGCTTTAAGGTCTTTAGCCATAATCTTAATGCCACGAGACATCTCAGAAACCTCGGTTGCACGACTGTCTGCACGACCCTTCTCGGCTGGTGGAGAAAGTAGCTGAAGGTAGTCGATGATAATGACGCCCTTCTCAGCCTTATTAAGCATTCTGCGGGCTTTTGCGCGAATTTCTGTGACTGTTGTGCCTGGAGTATCGTCAACGATGATTTTAAGGCGAGAAATGCGCTCTGCTGCCTCCAGAAGGGTAGGCCACTGCTCATTTCTGATGTTGGAAGAACGGATGGTCTGCAAATCAACCTTTGACTCAGAAGCCAAAAGCCTTTGAGCAATCTCAATCTTGCTCATCTCAAGCGAGAAGAGCGCAACAGTTGCACCAGATACTGCAGCGTTATAAGCCATGCTAAGCGCAAAAGAAGTCTTACCTACACCAGGACGAGCACCAATAACAACCATCTGACCAGGACGAAGACCTTGGAAAAGGTTATCAAGGGTTGCAAATCCAGTTTGGACACCCAGCTCTGCCGCATCTTTTCCAGCGTTTTGCTGAAGCTCATCAAAGAGATCAGTCATGATATCTTCAATGCCCTGCTCAGACTGCTGAACATCCCTGTTAGTTACATCAAAAATAAGCTTTTCTGCCTGGTCAACAACTTGCTTTGTGTCTTCTGGAGCATTGTAAGCAAGCGCAGAAATCTTTGCAGAAGCGCTGATCATTTTTCTGAGCGTAGTGTCTCGATGCAGCATGTTGGCATGGTTTTCCCAACCAACCATAGCAAGTGGGTTATTTCCAAGCTCTGCTAAACGAACCGCTCCGCCAGCACGCTCAAACTTGCCGTTGCTCTTAAGGTGGTCAGCAAGCGAAATGACGTCTACTGGCTTGTTGTTGTCAAACAGCGACTTAATAGCTTCGAAAATGATTTGATTAGAAGGAATATAAAAATCCTCAGAAGAAAGCCTAATGAGGCATTCTCCTCTGATCTCTTCCGAGAGAATCATTGCGGAAAGAATGGAAAACTCGGCATCAGAATCTTGTGGCATAGAGGCGTTCTCTAGGGCCGTCAATTGCGTAGGATTCATCTCAAACGAGTCTTGTGCCATCGTCTTTTCCAATCATGTTTTTTGGGAATGAATCTGAATAGTAGTGTACTTTTCAAAAAAATAAAGAGTCATTTTGGCTTGCAAAATTCGAAAAGTTAAGTCTTCAACACAATTTTCCAAAACTCGCATACCCTGAGCGGGATTTCCTTAAGTTTTCAACGTTTTCAACATTTTTTGGACTTTTTTCGACACGTAGTATTTTCTACACAATTGCTTATCTGCGGTTATACAAATCAAATTACAATTCCGCAGGTTAAGTGAATATGTTTTACATAACATTTTGAATAACCGCAGGTAGAGTATAAGAAATTATACCGTTCACTCTACACATAAAAAGACCACCCCTTTGTTATGTTGTACAAAGGGGTGGTTCGAACAAACATTCCATTCTTTTCAGATGGCTGAGCTTTTTATAAAAGCTTACAAATCTGTAGAAAACTGCAGAAATTGTATAAACCACCAAAAAATGCAGGAGAACAGTGTTTTATGCATGCATAAAACTACTCTGCGGACTCAACCTCAACCTCGACGGTTGCCTCAGCGGCAACCTCCTCGGTCTCCTCCTCTGCAGGAGCAGCATCGTCCTCGCCAACAAGAACAACGACGGTAGCGGTAATGTCACGGTAAAGCTCAATGGTGACATTGTGGCGACCAGCGGTCTTGATAGCAGCGCTACGAGCAATGCGCTTACGATCAACGGTGACGTTGAGCTGTGCCTCGATTGCGTCAGCAATCTGAGCGGTGGTGACGGAGCCAAAGAGCTGGCCCTCCTCGCCAATGCGAGCGTCAACAGTTACGAGCTTGCCATCAAGAGCTGCCTTGGTAGCATTTGCGTCAGCAATACGCTGCTCTTCGCGCTTAGCGATATTGTGACGACGCTCCTCAAGCTGCTTGATGTTACCCGGTGTAGCAGGCTGGGCAATCTTGTTGGGGAACAGGAAGTTCTCCGCATAACCCTGTGCGACCTCTACGATGTCGCCTTCGCCGCCCTTACCGCGAAGCTCGCCCAAGAGAATAACTTTCATGGGAAACTCCTTTGATGAGTCGATGGTATCGACTAGTTGTTGTTTATCGTAGGCTCTGAATCCTGGCTTCCTGAGCGATTAAGCTTTCGGAAGTTTGCCCAGGCGTCAATAAGTCCTACGAGAGCCATAACGCCTAACTGAACTTCTAGCATGCCTGCCAATACAAACAGTGACAGAGAAAGTGCTGGCGAGAAGTGCTTCTCGCGCACAAACCATGTGAGCACTGCAAGACCCTGAAGAGCAAAAACAACTCTAAGAGCCATAAATACGTTCAGCGTAATCAGCTGAAGTATGTCTTGTGCAGACAAAACGGTGCTTGAAAGTGCATACACAAACAAGTTGGCCACGGTGAGAGCACACATCCAAAATGGAACCTCCATTAGCTGGAACTGTGGCAATTTCTGTGGGTCTCTTGTCAGTGCTTTATACACTGTTCGAGCTCCAAAACGCGCAATTACAAAATATAAAAGCGCCATGCCGGTATAGCTGGTTGGCCAAAAGAGCATAAAGAGCGCCTTTGCAGTTGAAAGACCCTCTTGGATCTCTGGAGAAGCACCTGAGACCTGCGAAGCGTATTGATTAAACACGCTCTGAGCAAGCTCGGGAAGACTTGTTCCTGCCATCGCGGCAAAGAACGCGTCATATCCCAGAAGTGCTAAAGCTGTTGCTCCTACAAGAAGAGATCCAACACCAACGGTGAGTTTCTCTGTTGCAAAAGCGTAGCCAACTCCAAGAGCAAGTGCGCAAGCGGTAACTGAAGTTGCCGCTTCCGTTGGTCCCGAGAGCAAATAAGCTGCTACACCTGTAACAAGTACAGAAGTAATAGCGGGACCAAACCATCCGTGCCCTTTTTTGCAATAGACAGCAATTACCATGCCATACGCAACCAAAGCAGCTCCAATAAAAGAAAGGAGCCCGGTAATTACTCCACCAACAACGCAAAGTACAAATCCTTGCTTGTAGGTTGGAGCCTCAAACGGACGCGGTTTACCTCCGTTTTGGTTGCTTGGACCGGCAACATTCTGCGAGCTACTCTCTGGGCGAGAATACCCTTCAGGTGCCTGAGGAATATTTGAATCCGGTCTATCCATTGCTAACCAACTCTACCTAAAGAACAGATAGGTTATCCGCGACTACGGCCACCGCGGCTGGAAACCACAGGGACAGTGTAGGGCAGAAGTGCCATCTCGCGTGCGCGCTTGATAGCAAGTGCAATGTCGTGCTGGTGCTGCGTGCAGGTGCCAGTGACGCGACGAGGCTTAATCTTGCCACGGTCGGTCATGTACTTACGAAGAAGCTGAGTGTCTTTGTAATCGATGAACTCAGTCTCCTCCTTGCAGAACTGGCAATACTTGCGACGCGGCTGGCGCTGGAAATCTTGTTTCTGCTGAGCCATGTCTTTTACCTTTCAGATGACAGTAACGTTTGTGTTGCTGTCTGACGTTTAAAACGGAATATCAGCATCGTAGAACTCCTCGTCTGGCGGAGCCGGAACGGGAGCGGGTGCCTGTGGAGTTGGAGCTGCATAAGATGGTGCGCCCTGTGACATAGGGGCTCCACCCTGCTGATTCCTAGAAAGGAACTCGACCTCATCGACAACAACCTCAAGCTTGCTGCGACGCTGTCCTTCCTTCGTCTCCCAGGAGCTGAAACGAAGCTTGCCTTCAATAGCAACCTTCGAACCCTTGGAGAGGAAGCGGGAAAGTGCTTCAGCACGCTGACCAAATACTACGCAGTCTACGAAGTTAGGAACATCTTCCCACTCACCAGTCTGCTGGTTCCTGCGACGATCGTTAACCGCAACGCCGAAGGATAGAATCTGGGTACCGCCTGCTGTGGAGCGAAGCTCCGGGTCACGGGTCAGGTTGCCCGAAATGTTAACCCTGTTAATACTCATAAATCTCACTACCTCTCATCGTGGAATAATTCCACTTTTCCATTACAAGGACTTAGTCCTTATCGACTCGACGCACGATCATGTGACGCTTAACAGCATCATTGATTCGCAGGACTCGATCGAGCTCTGCAATCTGCGTTGGATCTGCATGGAAATTGATGAGGGTATAGTCACCCTCGGTAAGATCGTCGATCTCAAAAGCAAGCTTACGCTTACCCCAATCCTCGACGCTGTCGACTACTCCGCCGTCAGTGGTGATAGCAACGTCAATACGCTTCATTACACCAGCGCGGACTTCCTCGGTGGAAGCTGGGTCAACAAAAAACAGCAGTTCATAGGCCTTCATATTGTCACCTCCTCTGGGCTAATGGCTTCGGGAAGTGAAGGTGCACCCGAAGCAGGAAAGTTCGACCAAGCATCATACCACATAAATGCTTAAATACGAAACGAGGCCACAAACTTTCTCACATGCAGTCCACATATATAGCTTAAATTGGCAACTTGTCGCCAAATTGTCTTTAATCTTGCAGAAATTTGACGCGAATCTTTCTAGCACATGGTCGTACGCGCAATTTAAAAAATGCAGGATTGAAAAAGAAAAACGGCCATCACACAATCTGCATGATGGCCGTTTCGTTTATATGTGCTCTACATTACTGAGCTGCAGGTCCCTCAGGATTCTGAGTTGGTGCATCTGCTGGAGCAGCTGGTGCCTCAGGAGCCTCTGGAGTTGTTGGGATAATTGGCTCAACAACAACAGTTGAAGCGGGTGCAGGCTCTGGAGCTGCAGGAGCAACAGGTGCCTCAGGAGCTACAGGGGCAACTGGAGCTGCAGGAGCAACAGGTGCCTCAGGAGCTACAGGGGCAACTGGAGCTGCAGGAGCAACAGGTGCGACTGGCGCAGCTGGTGCTGCAGGTGCTACAGGTGCTGCTGGCGCAACAGGTGCTGCAGGTGCTGCAGGAGCAACTGGAGCTGCTGGAGCAACGGGAGCTGCAGGTGTTGCTGGGGCTGCAACAGGCTCAGCTGGAGCAGCGACTGGGGCTGCAGGTGCAACTGGAGCTGGAGCAGCAACTGGGGCAGCAGGAGCTGCTGGAGCTGCGGGAGCAGTAGCTGCTGGTGCAGGTGCTGCAACAGGAATAGCAACTGGGGCTACTGCAGGAGCAGCGGTTGCTGCTGGTGCGGTTGGAGCAACAGGTGCTGGGGCAGCATAGGTAGCAGCTGCGCCATCACGTGGATCGTTAATGAATGGTGGCAGTGGATCGTTGCTCTGTCCCCATGCAGGAACATTGAACTGACGCATCCAAAGAGCGATAGCGTTCTGCATAAGAAGCATAACGATAAGACCAACAACGTGGCCGATATAGCCAATAACCAGGAAGATTGGTCCCATCTGAATAAAGCCGCGTGCAAGAAGAGCAAGCATGACAAGACCAAGCTGGTTCTGGTTGGAAATATTCTGAGTTCTTGCAATGGCCATAGCCTGAGCACCAATGTTTACGATCATGCTAATTGCAGCGCTACCACCAATGATGCCCATAATAATGGAGGTAACAATGCCAAGCACAATGCCCATACCAAAGATACGGAACAGACCGCCCATGTCATGCTTGATCATCTCGAAGATTTTCTTAAAAGCAAAACCAGCGGAGATGCGGCCATAAACTGATGCACGAACCTGAACAACATTAATGAACAGTGGATACACAAATGCTGCAACAATGAAGACTGGAATAAGAATCAGATTGATGACTGGAATAAAAATAAGAATTCCAGTAGCAATGCTGTATGCCAGACCAAACGCAAGTGCAATGACAACTGCCTTGAAGCCGGTAACAATATAGGTACCAAACTTAAGATCTTTTTGCTTTGGACCAGCGTTGATACCCCATGCAGTTACGCGTGCAGTCTCAAGTGCATAGCCAACAAGTGCAAGAATTCCGACAACTGGAATAAGACCAAACAGAGCCATAATAAGGACAGGCTTCCACCAACCCTTTTCCAGAGTCAGAAGTGCCCAGGAGCGTGCAAAATAGCGATCGCGCCTGTAGCCATTCAACTCATCTGCTGAAACAGCCATTTAACTCTCCCCTCGTGTCAAAAATAATGACATCGAATTACTAAGCCTAAACATTCTATATAAAAACGAGAAATAAATATATCTTTATTGGTAACAATTAATCAAATAAAAATGTTAAATGGCGG
>CAUTOT010000062.1:0-7325 GCA_963539765.1 uncultured Atopobium sp.
TTTGCCCAGGTATTTAGTAATGTCGCCGATATTAGTGTGCTTTCTCGTAAGAAGTAGGGTACGCTTAGACTGATAAATGTTTGTATCTTTCTGAATACTTGACTGAAAGGGTTACAGCATGAGCACACTTGATATCGACAACAACTCTCTTGGTGATGGTCTGCCTATCGTCTACGTTTTGTCAGACTCTCGTGGAGAGACCGGTGCTGCAGTAGTTAAGGCTGCTGCTGCTCAGTTTGGCGATGATTCCGTAGAGATTGTAAGGGTTCCAAACATTCATAGCGTTGATGATGTTCGTGCATACTTCAATGAGCATGAAGATGAGAATCGCCCTCGTGCAGTCTTCCACACCTTTGCGGATGGCTCTCTCAGAAGAGAGATTCGTCGTGAGCTTGATCAGCGCCTTATCCCATCAATCGATCTTCTGGGACCAGCGGTAAACGTTATTTCTACGCTTACCGGCGAAGAGCCAAGTCACGCAATTGGCGCATTCTTTGAGGGAGTTACGCGCTAAGAGAGTGCTGACGCCTCAAAATATCAAAAAGTTAAATGAGCATCCATTTTGGGTGCTCATTTTCTTTATGGAGAATTTCACAATTTGCAATCATAAGTTTGTAAATAATTCTGTGAACGGTCGATATTGACCGCTCACCGTTATTTTGTTCAGATGAATCGCGTAGGTTGGTAACATACTATGAATGTGAGGACAGAACCAACTTTGTTTGGTTTGATGTCTTTGCGTTCAATTGTGTTGGTGCACGCTTTGCGTGTGACAGTTTGAGAGTTTGGAGTGTTATGTCCGAGAAGCACGTTTACAGCTTCGGAAAGGACCACGCCGGTAACGATGTTACTGAGGTCGCTGGCGCATCCGTAGAAGAGGCAAAGTGGATTGTTGGTGGCAAGGGAGCAAACCTTGCAGAGATGTCTAAGATTGGCCTGCCTGTACCTCCAGGATTCTCAATTACTTGCCAAACTTGCGTTGCTTATTCCAACAACGGCAACGTCTGGCCTGAGGGCGTCACTGATGAGATTGACGCTGCAATGGCTACCCTTGAGGAGCGCATGGGCAAGAAGCTAGGCGATGCAGAAGATCCACTGCTTGTCTCCGTCCGTTCTGGTGCACCATTCTCCATGCCTGGCATGATGGACACTGTTCTTAACCTTGGTCTTAACGATGAGTCCGTTCAGGGCCTCATTAAGCAGACTGGTAACGAGCGCTTTGCTTGGGACTCTTACCGTCGTTTTGTTCAGATGTTCTCTGGCGTTGTTATGGGCGTCTCTGGACAGCTCTTTGAGGATGCAATTGCTGCTAAGAAGGCCGAGAAGGGCGTTAAGCTTGATACAGAGCTGGACGCAAATGACCTTCGTGACCTTGTAACTTGGTTCAAGGGCATCTTTGCTGCAAACGTTGACGTTAAGGAGCACCCAGAGGTCTCCAAGAACGGCTACGCTGTCTTCCCATCTGATCCTTACCTCCAGCTCCGCCTTGCTGAGCAGGCAGTCTTTGGTTCTTGGATGAATGACCGCGCAATCCTTTACCGCAAGCAGAACAAGATTCCTGATGAGCTTGGTACTGCAGTTAACGTGCAGGTCATGGTCTTTGGTAACAAGGGTGAGACTTCTGCAACTGGCGTTGCATTTACTCGTAACCCTGCAGATGGTACTAACGAGCGCTACGGCGACTTCCTGATCAACGCTCAGGGCGAGGACGTTGTTGCTGGTATTCGTAATACTGAGCCTATTGCAGACCTCGTTAAGGTTCCTGCACTCAAGGAGGCAGGCGAGGAGCTCTTCCACGTCTTTGAGATTCTTGAGGATCACTACGCAGACATGATGGACATCGAGTTCACCATTGAGAATGGTAAGCTCTGGATGCTTCAGACTCGTGTTGGTAAGCGTACTGCTCTCTCTGCACTTAAGGTTGCAATTCAGATGTACGAAGAGGGTCGTATTACTAAGGAGCAGGCTGTTTCCCGCGTTGCTCCTGAGCAGCTCGATCAGCTTCTGCACCCACAGTTTGATCCTAACGCTGAGTACGAGACCATTGCTAAGGGTCTTAACGCTTCTCCTGGTGCAGCCGTTGGTGCTGCAGTCTTCTCTTCTGCAGACGCTGAGGCTTTTGCAGAGGCAGGCAAGCCTTGTATTCTTGTCCGTTGGGAGACCACTCCAGATGACCTCCACGGCATGGTTGCTGCAGAGGGCATCCTAACTTCCCACGGCGGCAAGACCAGCCACGCAGCTGTTATCGCTCGTGGTATGGGCGCTCCTTGCGTCTGCGGTGTTGATACGCTTCGTATTGACGCTGCTAACAAGCGCTTCACCGTTGCTGATTCTGGCCTTGTTGTTAACGAGGGCGATGTTATCTCCATCGACGGTACCACTGGTGACGTCATCCTTGGTGCTGTTGAGCTTGTCCAGCCAGAGCTCTCTGGTGACCTCCAGACCATCCTTGCATGGGCAGATGAGGTCCGCCTTGACGAGTCCCGTGGTCGCGTCATTGGCGTACGTGCAAACGCTGATAACCCAGCAGATGCTCAGACTTCCGTTGATAACGGCGCTGAGGCAATTGGTCTTGACCGCACAGAGCACATGTTCCTTGGTGAGCGTAAGCATCTCATTCAGGACTTCATCCTTGCAGACTCTGAGGACGTTAAGCAGCTTGCTATTGAGCAGCTTGGCCGTGCTCAGAAGGGTGACTTCCTTGGCATGTTCAAGGTAATGGACGGCAAAGACGTTGTTGTCCGTCTTCTTGACCCACCACTGCATGAGTTCCTTGATTCCCCACGTGAGCTTGACGTTGAGATTGCTCATGATGAGGAGCAGGGTAAGGACGCCGCTGCAAAGCGTGCTCTTCTCGCTAAGTTTGATGCCTTCCAGGAGGCAAACCCAATGCTCGGCCTCCGTGGCTGCCGCCTTGGTCTTGTCTACCCAGAGCTCAACGTTATGCAGGTTCGCGCTATCGCAAGCGCAGCTGCAGAGCTCAAGCGCGTTGGTCTTGACCCTCGCCCAGAGATCATGGTTCCTCTGGTTGGCTTCGAAGAGGAGCTCATCCAGGTCCGTGAAGAGGTTGAGGAGACCATCAAGCAGGTTGCTGATGAGTACGGTGTTGAGCTCAACATCCCAGTTGGTACCATGATCGAGCTTCCACGTGCAGCTATCATGTCTGAGGAGATTGCTAAGCACGCAGACTTCTTCTCCTTCGGTACTAACGACCTCACCCAGACTTGCCTTGGCTTCTCTCGTGACGACGTTGAGTCTGCATTCATGCCTCTCTATCTTGAGCGCAAGATTGTTAAGACCAACCCATTTGCAACCCTTGATAAGGGTGTCGCAGAGCTTGTCCGCATGGGCGTTGAGGGTGGCCGTAAGGGTAATCCTAACCTCACCATTGGTGTCTGCGGTGAGACTGGTGGCGACCCAGAGTCCATCCACATGTACTACAACCTTGGTCTTGACTATGTCTCCTGCTCACCATACCGTGTACCAATTGCACGTCTTGCTGCAGCACAGGCTAAGATTCAGGCTAACGGTGGTCCACAGAAGATTGCTACTAAGTAGGTTTTCTTCTAGACACACTGCAACAAACTCTAGAGGGCGGCTTCGGTCGCCCTCTTTTGCTAGATAGTAATATCCTGCTATTATGAGGTAAAGAGGCAGGTACAAGGAGGTTCTATGTTATCCATTAGACGAGAAGATCTTGAAGCTCGCGAGCATCAAATCTTATCTCCTGAAGCGGCTTTTTCTGATCAAAGTAAAGGTCGTGCGATTGCAGAGGAACCTGACCAGTACCGTACCTGTTATCAGTGTGATAGAGATCGTATTCTGCACAGCAAGAGCTTCAGAAGACTTGCTCACAAGACACAGGTTTTTCTCGCCCCAGAAGGGGACCACTATAGGACTCGTCTTATTCATACGCTTGAGGTTTCTCAGATTGCACGCTCAATTGCGCGTCCTCTTGGCTTAAACGAAGACCTGACTGAGGCAATTGCACTTGGACATGATTTAGGTCATACACCGTTTGGCCATATTGGCGAGAAGGCGCTTTCGCACGCCATTAGCCTGTATAGGGGAATGGACCCCGATGCTCCAGAAAATGAGTATATTTTTGCTCATAATCAGCAGAGTGCCCGCATTGTTGAGTATCTGGAGAAAGACGGTCAGGGTCTTAATCTTTCTCATGAGGTTATTGATGGTATTAGATGCCATTCAGGTAATCTACGTGCAGAAACAGCAGAAGGAAGAATTGTTGCCATTTCGGACCGCATTGCGTATGTAACGCACGATATTGATGACGCAAAACGAGCAGGACTTCTTTCGGAGGAGTATCTCCCAACAGAAGCTCGAGAGGTTCTTGGAAATAGCTCACCTGAGCGTATTGAAAACATGGTTCACGATATTGTCTCTGAGAGCTCTCGCGTAGGTGATATTAAAATGACCGACTCTATGTGGGGCGCCATGATGACCATGAGAGCATTCCTGTTTGCTAATCTGTACGCATCAGGAGACGCAAAATACGAAGAACCCAAGGCATATGACCTCATCATTGAGCTGTTTGATTACTTTGTTAACCATTTAGATGAGGTTCCCGCAGAATATAAGTGTCATGACTTTGATCATCCAGAAATTCAAGTAGCAGATTACGTGTCTGGTATGACCGATAGATATGCAACCAGAGTGTTTGAAGATCTTCGCCTTCCTCGTTCCTGGGGTAAAAGAAGATATGTAAAGTAAGTTTTATCCAAACTAACCCTTGTACAGTGGAAAGTATTCACGTATACTTTTCATCTGTGTGTTAACTATGTGTCGTTCGCAAGGGCGTCGGCACCTCTAGAGATGAGGAAACAATGGACTACATTCGCGCTATTGAGCGTCAGCAGATCCGCGAGGACATTCCTGAGGTCCGCGTTGGTGACAACGTAAAGGTTCACTATCGCATTGTCGAGGGTGACCGTACTCGTGAACAGGTCTTCCAGGGTGACATCATTCGTCTTTCCGGCGAGGGTTCCCGTGAGACTTTTACTGTTCGTAAAATCAGCTTTGGCATTGGTGTTGAGCGTACTTTCCCACTTCACTCACCAAAGATTGCTAAGCTTGAGGTTCTTCGCCACGGTGTTGTTCACCGCGCTAAGCTCTACTTCCTGCGCGATCGTGTTGGTAAGGCTGCTCGTCTTCGTGAGAAGCGCTAATCAACTTCATATGCTCTTTAAAGCCGCCTCCGGGCGGCTTTTTTAGTACCATAGTCGTGTAGTTTGGAGAAGACATGGCTGATTCTGCTAAAGACATAATTGCTCGTTTAAGCGATGCCCCAGAGACTGAGGTATACGAACTCATAGCTCGTTATAGCGAGGACCCTCGTAAACAGGTTATCAAGGCTCTAGAATCAGCTAAAAAGCGCATTGAAAAAGAACATGCCGAGAAGACCCGTGTAGAAGAAATGTATCGCTTTCAGAAGGAGCTTTCTGGAGGCGGACTTGTTGTTGGTGTTGATGAGGTGGGCAGAGGTTCTGTAGCTGGTCCTTTAACGGTTTGCGCGGTATGTTTGCCAGAGGATCCTATCATCTATGGACTAAACGATTCCAAAAAATTAACCGCAACAAAGCGAGAGATTCTAGCGGCACAAATTCAAGAGGTTGCTACAGCAATTGGCATTGCTCATATTGCTCCTCAAAGAATTGATGAAGTTGGCATGGCACAGTGTTTAAGAGAAGCCATGTTTCAGGCTGTCAAAAACACAGGTATTGAGCCTGACTGCGTCTTGATTGATGGAAATCCTATGCATATCCACCCCAAAGAAAAGACTCTTGTTAAGGGTGATGCACGCATTGCTTCTATTGCTGCCGCTTCAATTGTGGCAAAGGTAACAAGAGATGCTCTTATGGTGGCCTATGACGAGGAGTATCCCGGCTATCACCTGGCAGAATGTAAAGGATATGCCTCTGCTGAACACATTGAAGCTATTGGTGAGATGGGACTTTCTCCCATACATCGTGCGTCGTTTTGTGGAAACTTTGTTAAGACGCAAAGACTGTTTTAATACATCCAATTTAATCAATCAGATTAACTTTCAGACGCAAACATGGACCCGTTCATTCTAAGAGGATTGAACGGGCTTTTTCTATAGCCGCAAGCTCGTAATATCAAATTTTTTATTTTTGTCAGAATCATTACGCTGTTTAGACAGACAGCAGTCAAGTTAGTGTCAAAGTGCTCCTGCAAACTGAACTCTCCCACAATGAAAGGAGAGTTATGAGCAAGAAAGACACAAGCAAGTATCCAGATTCTTTGCCTAATGAAGTAGAGGAGAAACCCTCACCACAGGAGGAGCCAAAAGATCAGGACAAGGTTTCTGAAGAGGACAACGCACAAGAGGGAAGAATTCCGCTAGAAGAGATGTCTTCTCGCCAAATTGGCGAGAAAGGCGAGGAGATTGCAGCAAAATACCTCATCAAAAGAGGCTACAAAATTATCCAAACTAACTGGACGTGTCAGATTGGTGAGGTTGATATTGTTGCTCAAGATGGTGATAACGTTGTGCTTGTTGAGGTAAAGACAAGACGTATTTTGAACAAAGACGATAGTATCATGCCTGAGCTGGCCGTAAATAGGGCAAAGCAAGAGAAATACAGAACGCTTGCACTTATGTATGCAGCGCTACACCCAGCACTTACCTCTATTAGATTTGATGTTGTTGCTATTAATCTGGTAGCTCCAAGCACAGCAAGTCTAAGACATTTAATTGGGGCATTTAGCTGGGATGAGCAATGAGTCAAGCAACCATCTGCGTTCATACCGCAACTCTTAGAGGAATTGAGGCAATACCTGTAGATGTGGAAGTGGGTATTTCAGGCGGCATACCTGGAATAACCATCGTAGGTATGCCCGACGGATCCATTATGGAATCTCGTTCTCGTGTGCGCTGCTCACTAAAAGCTGCTGGTTTTACCATCCCTCGATTACTGGTAACAATCAATTTGACGCCTGCAGATATAAAGAAGACAGGTACTGGATTTGATTTGCCTATAGCTGTTGCTATTCTTGCAGCTACTGGACAGATTCCACAAGAGATTGTACATAACAGGCTGTTTGTTGGAGAACTCTCATTAAACGGCAAGATCTCTTCAGTTAGAGGTATGGCAGCCTATGCAATGCTTGCTAAAAAACTGGGAATGAAACTAATCTCCTCTTCAGATTGCAATTTGTTTGGTTCTGACTGGAGTCACGTCATAGGAATTCAATCATTGCTCAACTTGAGTTTAAGAGATCAATCATTCTGTAAGCCATTGGTTCAGCGTAAGCATGCTGTTGAAACAGCAATGCTCAGCGAT
>CAUTOT010000063.1:0-7225 GCA_963539765.1 uncultured Atopobium sp.
GCACATAATTTTGAGCCTGAAAATTACGTATGCATGGAAATGAATTTAATTGCAGAATTATTCAGAATTTTGAAACCAAGCCAGAGAAGTTACATGATGAACTCCCGCAGGGTGCCAAACGACAAATCTTGCACAGATTTCCTGTGTGATTTCAAATCGGTCAGATTACTTGCGCCATTTCCGGGTATGGAATTCATACTTTTTCGCGAAGGAGTGCTATGGATTACTGTCTTTCGTACTTTTCAGCGTTTAATTTATTGATGAGTTCCTCTAGGCCATTTGATTCATCGTCGGCAGCAAATGCTATGGTCAGAGCGCCACTTGTTCCCGAGTCTACACCTGGAGCGGCCATGGAACGAGAGCTTGCCGTCTACTATGGGCTTCTGCCGGAGATACAAGGCGTGCGACCCCATCGGGAGTCTAATAGTAAGGTTGACCTGCTAATTCGTGATGTGAATTCTGCGTCTACAAGAGCAAATGTTGCACTTCACATCTGTAATTTAAAAGTTTTGCCATCAATGCTCCTGCCAATAGATACTGACTTAAAAGGATTTGTGACATCTCCAGAATTCACTTACTTGCAAGTCGCTTCAAAACTCGATTTCATCGGAACAATTCTTGCAGGCAGCGCGCTATGCTCTGATTATTTTTTGAACCAAAATGGACACGGTGGAGTTTCGCAACGCCAAAATGGCCCTCTGACAAATCGCGCTGCGATTGCAAAGTTTCTTTCCACGCAAGGAAGAAAGCGCGGCATCATCTCAGCTAAACGAGCGCTTCAGCATATCGTAGAGAAAGCTCGGTCGCCCCGAGAAGCTTCGCTTGCGCTGCTATTGTGCCTTCCGTATAACCTTGGTGGCTTTAACCTAGGAACTGTCGAACTCAATAGGCCAATCGAGCTGGAAAATCGATATGGCGAGAAAATCACTCGAATTCCTGACTTAACCATTCAGCTCAAGGATAAAAGGCGGAAGCAAGCAACGGTGCTGCTGGATTATGATCCAGCGGTAACGCATGCTGGCGGCCAAAGAGTCATGCGAGACTTGGACAGAGAAAACGAGCTGGTAACGGGCGTGCAATGCCCACATTTTTCGGTTTCTGGAGAGATGTTAAAAAGTTTCTCAAGTGTTCAAGGTTTGGTTCGTCAGATTCGAGAGTCTACAGGAATAGTCGCACGTGACACAACTATTTCTGATCTTGAAGATCGTCAACGAGCGTTGTGGATGCGGCTATTCAAAGCCAGGTAGTTAAGCCAGGTAGTTATGCCAGACAGCTAAGCCAGTCTGTTCAGCTGGATAGCAAAAACCAGGTAGCCGCATCTTTTGCGGTGTGCTTGCCGTACAATAGAGAGGCACAAATAACTCATAACGCACAGCCAGAAGGAGAAAATCGTGGAAGTCAACGGCCTTATCGACCACACAAACTTGAAGCAAAACGCAACCGCTGAGGACATCAAGAAACTTTGCGCCGAGGCAAAGCAGTATAAGTTTGCAACCGTCGCTATCAATTCTTGCTGGGTTTCCCTGGCCCACGCCGAGCTCGAGGGCTCCGGAGTTGGCATTACTTCCTGCATCGGTTTCCCTCTGGGCGCTGCTTCAACTGCAGCTAAGGTCGCCGAGGCCAAGCAGAGTGTTGTCGACGGCACCACCGAGATTGACATGGTCATCAACGGCGGCCACCTGGTCGCGGGCGACGACGACTACGTAATCGCTGATATCAAGGCTGTTGTTGAGGCTGCTGGTACCGTGCCCGTTAAGGTAATCCTGGAGTGCTGCCTGCTTGATGACGAGCAGATCGTTCGTGCCTGTAAGGATTGCATGGCTGCCGGAGCTGCGTTTGTCAAGACAAGTACTGGCTTTAGCACCGGCGGCGCAACTGTTCACGATGTCGCTCTGATGAAGCAGACTGTCGGCGACACTTGCAAGGTCAAGGCTGCTGGTGGCATCCACAATAAGGCTGACGCTGAGGCAATGATTGCGGCTGGCGCTGATCGCCTGGGCTGCTCCAGCGGAATTGCTATCGTCACCGAGTAACTCGCTGAGCTGGAGTTTTCTAGACTGACGCTCCATTGAACTGGAGTTTTCTGGACCGATAGTCCACTGAACTGGAGTTGCTGGCTGGCACCTCATTGATAGATAAAATGAAAACGACCTCGTGGCATGTGCTGCGAGGTCGTTATTTGTTGCAGTGAAAAGGGCACAAAAGCTGGCGAGAAACCCGTGTGAGTCGTGGTCCGCGACGCCGCGGCAACTAGCTGACGACAACCTCGCCAAAGCCCAGGTTGCGGGCCTGCGACTCAATCGCTTGCATGCGCTTGTCGCTTGGAGAAGGGGAGTTCTCCATAGGTCCGCGCACGCCAAAGCGCCTGAACTTCATGAGGCGAATGCGCGTGTGACCGACCTTCTCGCCAAGGGTTGCGGCAATGCCGTCAACTGCGGCTTCGGCGTCGTTCCAGCCTTCGGTCACGATAACGCGAACCTCTTCAAGCTTGTTTTGCTCGGCCAAAAACGCAAGATTTTTGCGGACCGTGACGCCATTCTCGCCGGTCAGATGCTCAAACCACTGATCGTCCCAGGCTTTAACGTCAAGCATGACGCCGCTCGAGAGGGCCAGCAGGTCGCGGTATTCGGTGAAGTCGATGGTGCCATTTGAGTCGATGAGGCAGCTCAGGCCGGCTGCGTTGCAGTAGGTGAAGAGCTCGTAGAGGAAGTCGGGACGGAGCATGCATTCGCCGCCTGACGTGGTGATTCCGCGGATGAACGGCATGTTGGAAATGCAGCGGTCGGCCACCTCACGGGCACTGAGCAGCTCAATCTTTGGCGTGGACTTGTGCTGGCACACCTTGATGCAGTTGTCGCAGTTGATGCAGATGGAGTTGTCCCACACAACTTTTCCGTCAGCCACAGATAGGGCGTGAGCTGGGCATGGTTTGACACACGCCTGGCAGGAGATGCACTCTACCTGGGTCTCGGGGTTGTGGCAGTAGGCGCAGCGAATGTTGCAGCCTTGGAGGAAGACAGCGGTTCGGCTTCCTGGACCATCTACCAGCGAGAAGGGAATGATCTTGTTGACAGGAGCAACACACCCGGTTGGATGTGTTGCTCCCAAAGTTGTTTCTGTTGCAGTGAAGGTCACGATTGCGCAGCTCTTCTCGCTAGTCGCTCATGCGAACCTTGCGGTCGGCAAGGTGGTTAGCGGTGAAGTTGCCCAGGCCGTCGTGAGCGGTGTCCTGAAGAACAACGTCGCCAGACTGGAACTTCTTCATCTCGGAGCGCTTAGCCAAAAAGCCGGTAATGCGGACCAGGTCACCCTCGGAGCTGTAGAACGAGAGGTACTTGTCGTCGATGGAGAATGCGGCCTTGACCACGTCAACGACAGCGTCTGGGTTGCGCTCAGCGGTTGGCTCAGCTGGGAAAATGTCGGAGACGCCGCTGTTGAAGAAGCGGTGCATGCGAGCGCTGTGGCGAATGTGGTCGTAGAGGTTTGCAGGCTCGTCGCCAACCTTGATGCGGACACCAGGGGTAACGCCCTGCTGGTCGGAGAAACCAGCCTGTGCGTGCAGGGTGAAGCGGCCGCCAAAGACCTCGGAGTAAACGGCGTCAAAGCTGTTGACCTGGTCGGCAATCTTGACCATGATCTGGTCGGCCAGCTCGTTGGCCTCGTCATCCTTGCCGTAAGTGCGGCTGCTATCAAGGTGCAGCAGCTCAGCGACGCACTCGCTCATGCCGGCAACGCCAAACATGCCGCAGAAGCGCTCGCGAGAAATGAGGCCTTCCTTAGCCAGGAAGCTGGTCTCAAAGAAGTTGGAATCCTCAACGATAAAGCGAACACGCTCGTTCATGAAGTTGAGAACCTCGCCGGTTGCAGTTGGTAGCAAGTTGTTCATGAAGTCGTCAACGTTGGTTGCAAGCTTTGCCAGGCCAGGGAGAAGCACGCGGCTCAAAGTGTAAGCGCCGCCGCCCATAGGAAGGACGTTGTAGCAGCTTACGACGGTGTACTCGCCAGGGTAGGTCTCTTTGTGGATGCGGTGGTTAGCAAAAGCAGGGTTGGAGCAGACCATGGTGGTCTTGACTGCCAGGCGCATGAACTCGTCGGAAGTGACCTCTGGGTCGTACTTGAGGGTGAAGTTTGGAACGGCGTTCATAAGCTCGCGGTCAACCTCAAGCAGCAGTCTACCTGCGCGAGTGTCCTCTGGACCAATGTTTGCGTGGCAGTAACCGCTTGCAACGGTGCGGTCAATGTGGTTCAGGAAGCGGCGCAGACGAGGCTTAATCTCTGCGTCGGTCATGCCCTCCAGGAATGGATCAATGATCTTGTCCAGCTGGCCAACGTAGACAGGGCGGCTGGTTACGGAAGGAACGTTGTCGTAAAGAGCGGCAAGGCCCCAGAGCAGGTCATCAAGGGTCTCTGGCTTGTCAAAGCGCAAAAACTCGGAACCGTTCTGAGCAAATACCTGGTAGTCAGGGCAGATGTAGCGAGGGCGGTAAGGAGCATTGCCCTCACACATGTCGTCAAGCGCATGAGCTGCAAAAAGACGATCAAACTCAGCGGTCGTCTTGATAGGATGCTCGGAGTTCTCGGCAGCCTGAGCCAGGTGCAGAACCTTCTGCTTGTACGAGAGGTTGTCGGAAGTGATGATGTCCATGAACTCGCTCATTAGTGCTCCTTACGTTTATCCTGCAAAAACAGGGTTGTGATTACGACGGATACGTCGGTCGTTCCAGGTGCGGCGCGGCGCGAGAAGCGCGTCATGCCAGGTGAGATGCGCAACGTTCGGGGCGAGAAGAACGGTCTTGCCCAAGCGTTGTGCCAGGTACAGAGGTTAGTCCAGAAGGTGGGTTTCTCCCTCGTGTTTCATTGCGTCATCGAGGCGCTGGAACTGCCTCTCGGTAATGACAATCTTGCCGTGTTGAACAGAAACCATACCCCTCTCCTTAAGCTCGTCGATACCGCGGGCAACAGTCTTTGTGCTGGTACCAATCTTGTCTGCCAGCTCTTGCCTGGTCAGACGCACGGTAAACGGCCACTCAACAACGCCGCGGTGAATCTGATCGCGCGTCAGCTCGCTGAGCATGTACATCAGACGCTTGGTGCCGCTCCAGGTCAGAAGGCTGCGCTCGTAACCGGACTGACGCGTGAGGTTCTTAATAATCCAGCGCGAGCGGGTGAGAAGAGCCTCGGGGTCCGAACGAATCCACTGCAGGTAGTCCTCGCGTGGAACCGAAATAAACTCGCAGCCAGAAGTTGCGGTGAGCGATCCCAGATAAAAGGGACTCTCGCTGATAACTTCCATCTCGCCGAAGGCAACAGGAGCGCGATACTCGTCAATAACATACGTGCTACCTGCGGAATTATGCGACGTAGTGCGCACGGTACCGCGGCACAGAATGTACACGTTATCAACGCGGTCCAGCATGTGGACAAGGGTCTGTCCGGAGTTAAGACGAATCTGCCTACAATGAGAAAGACGATTAGCGGGAACGCGAGAAGCCCATTTGATGATCTTCTTCCGAACGTCAGAATCAAGACTGTCAAGGTAGGTTAGAACGTTCACACGAGACCTCGCTGTTCTTGCTTCGTAAGTCCTCATTACAGGACAGTTTTGGCTTAAGTTTGAGTAATTGTACCTGCTCCCTAAAATAAAAATAAGGACTTTTGTCCACTTTTTGAGACAATTTTCTTGAACGGTATCGGGCTGCGATTGAGCTGCGATTAGGTTGCGGCCAACTAGCGATCAACCTGCGGTCAAGCTGCTGCAAGACATAAAAAGCCCCCACATCAAATGAACTGCCTCCCATTTCTTGGACACGAGAAATAGGAGGCAGTTCAAAACACACCTAAGTCAGATAATCTGTCAAAAAGACGTATACATTACGCTGAAAATACCTCAAACATGCAGATTATCGTCATTAGGTGTGTAAAATGCCCGCATCTGAGCAGATTATCCGACTTAGGTGTGTTCCGTAGATACGAAATTTACCTATAGTTAAATCTTTTATATGACGCTATTCATTTTCAAGCATATTAGATGAAGTTTATGCATAAAGATGCATATCAGGTAGTGCGACCGCCTAGCTGCCTGGCTATCTTGATTAGGAACATGTCAATTCTTTAGCAAAACCTACCAAAGCTGCTGCAAGACAGAAAAAGCCCCCACGTCAAACGACGTAGGGGCCAAAAGAAATGCGGTGCTTACGCGGTGCTTGCACGTGTACTTATGTACGCTTGTACGTTTGAGCGCGGACGCGCTCTTACTTGCGGTTGCAGACCTCAGCAGCAACCTTTGCGCCAAGAGCAACGTTGTTGAAGACCAGCTGAATGTTGGACTCAAGGGAGTTGTTGCCAGTGATCTCAGCTACCTTTGCAAGCAGGAATGGAGTGGACTCCTTGCCGTGGATGCCGTTAGCCTCTGCCTCTGCAAGGGCCTTCTCGATAGCTGCGTCAATAGTGTCCTTATCCATTGCATACTGCTCAGGAATTGGGTTGGTGACCAGAAGGCCGCTGTTCATGCCAATCTGCTGCTGGGTAGTAAAGATCTCTGCCAGCTCAGCAGGGGAGTCAACGCGGTAGTCAACGCTAAAGCCGCTCTTGCGGGTGTAGAACGCAGGAAGCTCCTCGGTCTGGTAACCAAGTACAGGAACGCCCTTAGTCTCCAGGTACTCAAGGGTAAGGCCAAGGTCAAGAATGGACTTTGCACCAGCGCAAATGACCATAACAGGAGTCTGTGCAAGCTCCTCAAGGTCAGCGGAGATGTCCATGGTGGTCTCAGCGCCACGGTGAACGCCGCCGATGCCGCCGGTTGCAAAGACGTCGATGCCTGCCATGTGAGCAATCATCATGGTAGTAGTGACGGTAGTTGCGCCGTCCTTCTTTTCAGCGATGATAACGGGGAGGTCGCGGCGGCTGACCTTAGCAACCTCGCGGCCTTTCTTGCCCAGGTAGTCAATCTCGTCAGCGGAAAGGCCGGCACGCATCTGGCCGTTAATAATTGCAATAGTTGCAGGAATTGCACCGTTGTCGCGGATAATCTGCTCAACCTTCAGAGCGGTCTCAACGTTCTGTGGGTAAGGCATACCGTGAGAAATGATGGTGGACTCCAGAGCTACAACAGGCTTGTTCTGCTTAAGTGCCTCTTTGACCTCGTCAGATACAACGAGAAAATCCTTCAGGTTAGACATATATACTCCAATCGTAAACGACTAATGGAACCGAAAGTAGTGCCGTG
>CAUTOT010000064.1:0-7149 GCA_963539765.1 uncultured Atopobium sp.
GATTAAGAACATGTCGATTCTTCGGCAGAACCTACCAAAGCTGCGCTATTTTGTGGGCCAGGCCTAAAAGCCGACGCTAACACGCTGCAGAATCATAATCACCCGCATATGAACTGCCTCCCATTTCTTATGTCCAAGAAATGGGAGGCAGTTCAGAATAGGCGGCCGTTTAACTTTGCTTATGAGAAAAAGTTACTCTGCTGAAGGAGTAGCGGAACCCTCTTCGTTAGTGTTCTCAACTACTGGCGCAAAGGTATTCTCGCGCTTGAGGATATTCATGAACTCCTCACCGGTGATTGTTTCCTTCTTTTGCAGGTAGTGAGCAATCTCATGCAGCTTGAAGCGGTTCTCCTTAAGTGTCTGGAGTGCTCGCTGGTGACCCTCTTCAACAATGCGTCTAACCTCAGCATCAATCTCTTCAGCTGTTGCCTCAGAACAGGTGAGGGAAGAGCCACCACCAAGATAGCGGCTTTGCTGCTGGCTAAGGGTAACCATGCCAAGTTTGTCAGACATGCCGTACTGCGTGACCATAGCGCGAGCAATAGCTGTTGCACGCTCAATATCGTTGGAAGCACCATTGGTCATCTCGCCAAAGATAAGCTCCTCAGCAGCACGTCCACCACAGAGAACAGCAATCTCATCCATAGCCTGGCTCTTGCTCATCAGATAGCGCTCATCGTCCTCAACCTGCATGGTAAAGCCAAGAGCTCCGCCAGTACGAGGAACAATGGTGATCTTGGTAACGGGAGCATCGTTTTTCTGGATGGCACCAACAATTGCATGACCGGTCTCGTGATAAGCAACAACGTCCTTCTCGTGCTCAGAAAGAACGGTGTTCTTCTTCTTTGCGCCGGCAATAACAACGTCTACAGACTCGGTGAGGTCTTCAGTGGTAACACGACGACGACCAAAGCGAACAGCGCGAAGAGCTGCCTCGTTGATGATGTTTGCAAGGTCTGCGCCAGATGCTCCTGGTGTGGACTTTGCAATGATAGAGAGGTCAACACCTGGCTCCATCTTTACATCATTAGCGTGAATCTGAAGAACTGCCTCACGACCCTTAAGATCTGGAAGCTCAACAGGAATACGGCGGTCAAAACGACCAGGACGAAGAAGTGCCTTGTCCAGAGTTTCTGGACGGTTGGTTGCTGCAAGAACAACAATACCCTTGTGGTTATCAAAGCCGTCCATCTCAGAGAGCAGCTGGTTTAAGGTCTGCTCACGCTCATCGTTGGAGTTGAGAGAAGCATCACGGCGCTTACCAACCGCATCAATCTCGTCAATAAAGATGATGCATGGAGCCTTTTCATTTGCCTGCTTGAAGAGATCGCGGACTTTTGCAGCACCGCGTCCAACAAACATCTCAACAAACTCAGAGCCAGCAATCTGGAAGAAAGGAACGCCTGCCTCACCAGCAACTGCCTTAGCAATGAGGGTCTTACCAGTACCTGGAGGGCCTACAAGCAAGGCACCACGAGGGCAACGAGCACCAATTTCTTTGTATTTATCGGGAGTCTTAAGGAAGCTAACAATCTCTTGCATAGACTCTTTAGCTTCTTCTTGACCAGCAACGTCTTTAAATGTAATGCCTGTATCTTCTCCCTTAATTTCTTTAGCGCTTGAGCGACCAAGATTGCCGCCAAGACCTCCAAAGCCGCCGCCAAAGTTCATGGAAGGACCATCGTCACCCATGGCGCGTTTAAGGGATCGGTTGATAAAGTAGCCAATGCCCAAGAAGATGACAAGAGGGATTCCATACTGAATAAGGGCATAGAGCAACATATTTGTAGAGTTGTCAGGAATAGAAGCCGAGAAATCAACTTTGTGGTCTCTAAGCGTCTGAACCAGCGTTGTATCGTTAGGGAACTGCGTAGTCTCAAAGACCTTCTCGGAATCTCCAGAGCCTGTTGTGAACCTAATGTTTCTGTTACCAGTATTAAGGTCTACCTTGGTAACTTCATTGTTGTCAATCTTGTTAAGGAACTCACTGTACGAAACAGTTTGTACCTGTTGGCGCAAAAGTCCTGGTAATAATGTGTTGCTAAGCAGGAGATATACAAAGATGGCTACTGCAATATAGAGTAGCATCGACATAGATCTACGGTGCTTGTTATTGTTATCTGCCATACACGTCCCTTTACCTGTTTGGCTCAAATGTGATATGAGCTCACTTAGATATTGGAATTGTTTTACCCAATCTACATTTTTTATTTCTATAAAAATTTAAAATTTGGATTCCGCATAATTTGTTAAAAACGGTTTAAGCGTGTGTATTACTTAGTTCAATGAGTGCAAGACGTGGTAGTATTACTTACACAAGCTGTGATGAGGACAGTAGCTGGGTAGCGCAAATCTCAAGCGAGCGGAGTTGGTGGAAGTCCGCATTTGCGTCCGTGTGAACATCACCTCGGAGCTGCAGTTCAAACGTACAGGTTTTTGTACTAGTAGATGCTGCCGGAAATGGTCGCCGTGACAGGCCAGCCGAGTAAACGGACAAATCCGTCGCTGGGTGGTTACAACGAAGTGTATTGTGGCGCTTCGTCCCAGCTGTGAGGGACGGGCGCTTTATTTGTGCCCAGAAAGGTTGTGCTTGATGGCAAACGAGTACAAAAAGACCACCAACCTGCCAAACACAGGCTTTCCTATGCGCGCATCACTCGCACAGAATGAGCCAAAACGTTTAGCTGATTGGAATCAGAACAACGTCTACGACCTTCTTATGAAGAAGAATGAAGGACACGATAAATTTGTTCTCCATGACGGGCCTCCTTATGCAAACGGTCCAATTCACCTGGGTCACGCACAGAATAAGATTTCCAAGGACATCATCAACCGCTATAAGGCTATGCAAGGCTTCCAGACCCCGTATGTTCCTGGTTGGGACTGCCATGGTCAGCCAATCGAGCACAAGGTTGAGCAGATGCTTGGCACAGAGAAGTTCAATCAGTTATCTACCGAGAAGATCCGTGAGCTTTGCCGCAAGATGGCGGTTGAGCAGGTAGATACCCAGCGTCAGGGCTTTAAGCGCCTTGGTGTTTTGGGCGAGTGGGATAACCCTTATCTCACTTACGTCAACGATTACGACGCAACTGATGTTGAGATCTTCAAGGCAATCTACGACAAGGGCTCTGTGTATAGAGGTACCAAGCCTGTTCACTGGTGTACTCATGACCACACTGCTCTCTCTGAGGCAGAGATTGAGTATCACGATGTCACCTCTACCGCAATCTTTGTTCGCTTTGAGCTAACTACGGTTCCTGAGGGTCTTGAGGCTTATGCAGGTAAGACCTGGGTAGACATCTGGACTACAACTCCATGGACTATGCCAGCAGACGAGGCAGTCATTCTGCATCCAGAAGCAAACTATGTTGGTCTTGAGCTTCCTGATGGACACATAGAGATTGTTGCTGAGGCTCTTGCAGAGAAGGCTGCTACCAAGTTTGGTTATACCGATTGGAAGCTTGCACAGGACTCAGAGGGCAACACCTGGAAGAGAACCGGTGTTGAGCTTGCTGGTAATGAGTACAAGCAGCCAATCTTTGGAGATCTTGGTAATACTGGTAAGTTCATTTATGCAGATTACGTTACCCTTGATGATGGTACTGGTGTTGTTCACTCCGCACCTGGACATGGTGTAGACGACTACAATGCTGGTGTTCGCTTTGATATTCCACAGACTATGCCTGTTGATGATGACGGTCACTTCTTCAAAGGTGACGGTCAGGGCACTGGCGGCCCCTTCTCTGGTATGGAGGTCAATGAGGCTAACCCTGTCATTGTTCAGTGGCTCAAAGACCGTGGAACGCTCATTCTTGCAGAAGAGATTACCCACAGCTATCCACACTGCTGGCGTTGTAAAGAGCCCGTTATCTTCCGTGCAACAAGCCAGTGGTTTGTCTCCATGGATAAGACCGGCCTGCGTCAGCAGGCAGCAGAGGAGCTTACAAAGGTTAAGTTCTATCCTGCAAATGCGGTTAAGCGTATTGGCTCCATGGTTGAAGGTCGTCCTGACTGGTGCATTTCCAGGCAGCGTAACTGGGGTGTTCCAATCCCTGCTTTCACCTGCGAGGATTGCGGTGAAACCGTTATCAATGACCAGACACTTGACGCTGTCATCAAGCTTTTCCGCGAGAAGGGCTCTGATGCTTGGTTCACCGACGATCCTAAGACCTATTTAGGCGACGCTTGCGTCTGCCCTAAGTGTGGCGGCCACAATCTCAAGGCAAACAAGGATATTTTGGACGTTTGGTGGGATTCTGGTGTTTCTCACACTGCTGTCTGCAAACACCGTCCAAACCTTAAGTTCCCAGCTGATATGTATCTTGAGGGCTCCGACCAGCACCGTGGTTGGTTCATGAGTTCTCTCATGACTTCTGTTGGAGCTTACGGAGTTGCTCCTTACAAGTCCGTTGTCTCACAGGGCTTTACGCTTGATGGCCAGGGACGAAAGATGAGTAAGTCTTTGGGCAATGTCATTGATCCAAATGCAGTTTGTGCTGAGCGTGGCGCAGACGTCCTACGCCTTTGGGTTGCTTCTGTTGACACTTCAACTGACGTTCCTTGCGATGACGCCATTCTTTCCCAGGTAGGCGATGCATACCGTAGGTTCAGAAATACCCTGCGCTTCCTTCTTGGCGAGCTCGAGGGCCAGTTTGATCCTGCTACCGATGCAGTTGCTGTAGCGGACCTTGAAGAGTATGACCGTCTTGTTCTTGCACGTATGTGCGAGGTTCATGCTGCAGTCACTGAGGCTTACGAGGGATATCGCTTTAATAACGTCTTCCGTACCCTCTACGATTACATCATTGAGCTTTCCAACGGTTATTTGAACGCAACTAAGGACCGTATGTACTGCGATGCTGCAGATTCTGTAACACGCAGAAGCGCTCAGACTGTTTGGGCAGAGATTCTCTCCATGCTTGTTCATGACCTGCAGCCAATTCTGGTTTACACCACCGATGAGGCCATGCAGTTCCTGCCAGAGTCTATGCGTGACGGTCAGAAGTACGCAGCTCTTCTCGACTGGTATACGGCTCCTATGAGCACTGACGAGTACACATCACTGCTTCCTGCATATCAGGTACTGGTTGATGCTCGTGCTGCCTACACTAAGGCATACGAGACCGCTCTTGAGGCTGGCGTAGTTACCGAGAAGACCACCCAGGCTACTCGTGCCGAAGTTACGCTTACCGCTGAGCAGGCTGCATCCATTTCTCATGCTGGCCTTGACTTTGCTGAGGCATTTGTCTGCTCTGAGGTTACCGTCTCCGAAGGTTCTGAGCTGAGCGTAAGCGTCTATCCTGCAAACGGCGAGCGCTGCGACCGTTGCTGGAACTATCGCGAGCTTGGTGAGGATCACCTTTGCCACCGCTGCCACGACGTTGTTGCGTAAATGAACACTGATCAGCAGCAACATACAACTCACACACTAGTGACCCGCCTTGCAGTTCTCTGCGGGGCGGGCGCTATTGCCTGTGTGCTTGACCAGGTATCCAAGCTCTGGGTACGAACCTCAATTCCAGAGGGAACCGCAGTACCTTTTATCCCAGGTGTTATGGAGCTTTTCCACGTAAGTAACACCGGTGCAGCGTTTTCTGTGGGCTCTGGAAATGCCCTCTTTTTTGTGGCTCTCACTGCCGTGGTTATCGCCGCTCTTGTGGGCTTTGTAGTTCGCGAGAAGAGCCTCCCGCTGCCGCTTATTGCGCTTTTGGGAGGCGTCGCAGGTGGTGGAATTGGTAACGCTATTGACCGTGTTTTGTATGGTCAGGTTACTGATTTCTTTGCTACAACGTTTGTTAATTTTGCCGTGTTTAATGTGGCGGATATCTTTGTAACCTGTGGCATCCTTCTTGCTTTTGTGTACTGGATAATCTGGGACAAAAAGCAACAGCAGGGTAGTGGCAATGAATGAGCGTATCGTTGACATACTAGTTGGACCAGAAGGGGACGGCGTCAGATTAGACGCGTTCCTTTCTGCCCAAGATACACTTCCCTCAAGAAGTGCCTGCGCAAAGCTGGTAGAAGAGGGAAGAGTAACCATCAACGCTACGCTGGCTACCTCCAAGTCAGAAAAACTTATGTTGGGTGATAGACTCTTAGTGTCTCTTCCAGACGCACAGCCTCAAACAGGGCTTTTACGTCCAAACCCAGACATTCCCCTTGATATTCGCTTTGAGGACCAGTACCTCATAGTGCTCTCAAAGCAGATTGGCCTAGTATGTCATCCATCGCCTGGCCATGTTGATGACACTCTGGCAAACGCCCTGGTAGCCCATTGTGGTTACGAGCACCTAGGAATGCTTCAGGGAGAAGAACGTCCTGGTATTGTGCATCGTCTTGATATGGATACGTCTGGTCTTATGCTGGCAGCAAAGTCAGACGAGGCGCAAAAGGCTCTTCAAGACCTCATTAGGCTGCGCGTGCTTGACCGACGCTATATTGTGCTGGTGCAAGGCTATGTTGCCCACGATTCTGGCACCATTGAAACGGGCATTGCTCGCTCAACGCGAGACCGCCTCAAAATGACCGTATCAGATGCTCCCGGCGCACGGGAAGCCATTACCACCTTCAGAACGCTTGAGCGCTTTGAAGCAGGCAGAAAAGGCGAGGGCTACTCGCTTCTAGAGTGCCACCTCTATACAGGTCGCACACACCAGATTAGAGTTCACATGCGCCACATTGGTCATCCAGTTGTCGGCGATCAGCTCTACGGTAAAAAAGATATGAGCCTTAACCTTGGCCTTAACAGGCAGTTTTTACACTCCTGGCACGTTCAGTTTGAGCACCCTTTTACGGGCGAGAATATCGTGGTTGCAGACACACTACCAAAAGACCTGCAAGAAGCCCTACTTTCTCAAAGCACTATGTCTATGGGAAGGACTTCTGTAGGCGATGAAATTTGCCCTCAATTGTAATATGACTAAAAAGTTTTGCTTCTCATTTCACGTGGTGTAAGAGAAAAGTAGTCTTTAAATTTCCTATAAAACTCTGTTGTTCCACCATAGCCAATCATTGAAGAAATAGTAGTGACAGGCAATTTGGTATGAATTAACAGCGTTTTTGCTCGTTCCATTCTCTGTTCTAAAACAAGTTCAGAAAAAGTTTTGCCACATTTTTGTCTGAGAAGTTTAGAAAGATAAGTTGGTGTAT
>CAUTOT010000065.1:0-7121 GCA_963539765.1 uncultured Atopobium sp.
CCTCTTTAAGCTTTGCCACAAGTGGCGAGAAGTCCGAGTCACCAGAAAGCACAGCAAATGTGTCAATGTGATCTTTAGTCAGACACATCTCAACTGCATCTACCGCAAGTCTAATGTCAGCGGAGTTCTTGCCGGTATAAGCTCTATCGGGAATCTCAATGAGCTCAATGCCAAGCTCATGCAGGGGCGTAATTGCATTTGGAAAGCGCTGCCAATCGCAATATGCGCGCTTAGCAGTAATACGGCCCTTATCAACCAGCCTCTCCATAATGAGCTTCATCTCTGGAAGATGACCTGGTTCCTGGTGGCCGTTTTTCTTTCTTTTGCCTGTTCCTAGTGCCAAATTTTCATAATCGATGAAAACCGCAATAGAGCTCTGAGGAGTAGAAATATCACTCATAACCTGGGTTCCTTTGCGGTTAGCACTTAGTGGCAGCAGTGGCCGTCATGACCGTGCTCGTGGCCTTCGTGATCATGGTGATGTCCATGTCCGTGACACTCACACTCGTGATCGCCATCTTCATGGTCATGACCACAGCAGCACTCATGCTCACCCTCATCTTCCTGGCTCTCGAGGAGCGACCAATCGAGGCCAGCTGCAGTGCTGGTTGCCTCGTCAGCATAGAGCAGCGAGATTGCCTGAGTACCCTTACGAGCGCCGCCAATCTGGCACAGCATGTCATAGAGGGTAAACGCAGTTTCTGCACCAGGGAGGGTGATTTCAAGGTCCTCAGACTGAGCAAGAGCAAGCGCAATATCCTTGCGGAAGTGCTCAGCCAAAAATCCTGGTTGGAAGTCTCCCTCAAGCGACTTAGGAGCAAGCTCTTTAAGTGCGCGAGAAGAACCCATGCCACTAGCAACAACCTCAAGCATCTGCTCAACGTCAAGTCCACCCTGCTCTGCCAAGGCCATTGCGTCTGCATAGCCAATCATGCATGATGCAAGAGATACCTGATTACAAAGCTTTGCGGTCTGACCCTTACCAGCACCACCCATGCAGAAAATCTTTGCCGAGAAGGTCTCGAGAAGTGCACGTACTGGCTCAACGTCATTCTCGGTTGCACCAATGATCAGGGTAAGAGTACCGTCCTGAGCGCCCTTCTGGCCGCCCGTAACCGGACAGTCAAAGGCATGCTTTCCCTCAATTTCAGCAGCATCGTGAATATCACGAGCAAGCTGAGATGAAGAAGTGGTCAGATCAATAAGGTATGCGCCCTTCTTAGCAACGCGGATAAGGCCATCTGTTGCCAAGTAAACGTCTTCAACGTCAGTTGGATAACCAACCATGGTAAAGACAACGTCAGCATCTTTTGCAGCGTCTGCTACGCTCTCTGCAGCGTGAGCGCCCAACGAGACAAGCTTTTGTGCTTTCTCTGGTGTTCTGTTGTAAACAGTAACGTCATAACCAGCAGAAATAAGGTGCTCTGCAATAGGAGCGCCCATAATGCCTGTTCCAATAAAAGCAACCTTTGCATTCTTGCTCAATGCCATGTATAAGTCCTTTCAGACTGAAATAAATATACAAACTGGGGCCGCTCCAAAGAGCGACCCCATACCTTGTACCCGTTAATTAGATTTACGAACCCTGTTAGCAATTCGGTCAGAAAGCGAAAGCTTCTCGCGGCGGTCAGTTCCCCAGAAGACAATAGCCACCATGCCTGGTCCAACGTGAGCACCAATGACTGGTCCTACCTGGCTATGAATAATGGTAAGTCCCTCGCAGCCCTTCTCTTTACGAATCTGAGCCTCTAGCCAATTAGCGTCCTTCTGTGCGTCTGCAGAAATAATGCCAACAGGAAGCGAGGTGTCATGAGAATAGCAATCTCTAAAGTCCTGGATAAGAGACTTGAGTGCCTTCTTGCGGCCTCTGCACACTGTCTTGACAGTAAGAGCTCCTGTTGAGTCATAGGTAAGCTCTGGCTTTACATCAAGCTTGCCGCCAATATTTGCAGCAGCAGCAGGAATACGACCGCCCGCAGCAAGAGCATCCAAGGTTTCAAGTGTTAAGTAGCCATGAATATAGTTACGCGCATCCTCTGCCCACTCGGCAATCTCTTTTGCCGAGAGACCCTTATTGGCCTGATGTACTGCTTCAAGACCCAAAAGCTGAGCTGCGGACGAAGGTGCACCATTGTCGACTACGTAAATCTCAAAGTCTGGGTATTTCTCTCTTACCATATCTGCTGCTTGCTCAGCTGCATAGTAGGATGAAGAGAGAGCCGAGGTAAAGCACAGATACACCGTTGGTGTGCCCTGCTTTGCAGCTTTCTCAAAGATCTCAAGATAATGACCAGGAGTAATTGCAGAGGTGGTGTAGCGCAGCTTTTTATCCTTGCGCATACCCTCAAAGAACTCATGTGCACTAATGCTCTTCCAGCCGTCATCATAGTGCTCTCCATCTGGTCCCACATAAGGGAACTGGATAATATCAACACCTAGCTGTTCAGCAATTCCTGGAGCAAAGTCTGCGCAAGAGTCCATGATGATTCGAACGTTACTGGGCTTATGATATGCAGCTGAAAGCTCAGTAGGCTCAAGATCTTCAAAGGCAACCTCGCTGATTTCTTCTTCGGCTTTATCTTTTTTATTGAACATCTTGTTCCTCAATCTTAGGTTTGATAATTCCATAACCGCCATTTTTACGATGGTAAATGACATTAGTCAAACCAGTAGAAGAATTAACAAAGACATAAAAATCATGGCCGAGAAGGTCAGTTTGGACAAGCGCCTCCTCTTCCGTCATAGGCTCAAGATCAATGTACTTCTCGCGAACAAGCTGGTCATCAAGATCTTCAGCTGGAATCTCAATGAGATTGGCAAGATCTTCTTGTGTAAGAGCAACTCCGCGCTCAGACTTTACATGATGACGGCGCTCAACAACTTTTGTCTTGTACTTACGCAGCTGTCTGGAAACTTTTTCTGCTGCTTCATCAATAGCCACATACATATCGTCAGAGCTAGCAGTGACACGAACAACATTGTTACGAACAAATACCGTAACCTCAGCTGTCTTTCTATCTGGATTTGAAGGGTTTTTGTCTACTCTAAGAACTACATCGCAAGACATAGGAGTGATGTCAAATACTTTAAGAGCATCACCGATTTTCTGATCTACGTGTGTGCGCAAAGCCTCAGAAATGCTTACCTTGCGTCCCGAAATCTTGATGTCCACCATGGGAGCCTCCTATCGGATACACGAGACATCTTCTATCTGATGTCTGTATAACAACAATACCCATTTGTCGGTCAATCATTCCATAAAAAGTTGAATTGAGCGGTAAACGGTTAGAGACTATTTCTCTTTATGCGTGATTAATTTTGCTCAGAGGAAGATGTAGCTGAATCAGCGCTGGTAGATTGCGTAGAAACTTCCACAAGACCGGAAATCTTATTGGTAGTTGAGAGGTGTGGCAAGGTGCCAATCCACTTGTTTCTAATAACTCCCTCGACACCGTTAGATTGAATAGCTGAAAGAGCTTGCTGGATTTGCGTAGCAAGCGTCTTATTACTTGTTGCTACAGAAATGCCAATCGTAGTAGGGACATCAACAACACCAACCATAGAAATATCTTTATTTGCTGCTAGATAGGCACCGGCATACGCATCACAGGCCACATAATCAATGGAGCCATTTTCAAGTGCTTCAAAAGCATCATTTAAGTTAGAAAAACCTTGCACAGACATACCGGTGAGCACCTGACCCATTGCTCGCTCGGACAAAGAGCCCGTTTGAACGCCAACGGACTTTCCACTCAAACTATCAGCAGTAATGTCTGTTTCTGAACCCTTATGGAAAAGCGCTGTTGTGGACTCTGCATAGCCAGAAATTAGCGTGCTTGTTGAATCTTCGCCGCTCCTGACATCCATGACAATGTCGCAACCTGCTTGTAGGCCATCTACCGGACCATTTACTGACACAAACTTAACGTCTACGCCCAACTGATCTGCAATTGCAGAAGCAACTTCAACATCAATTCCTTGCAGAGTTCCGCCTTCCGAGGCCACAATCATAGGAGCGGTCACTGACTGCGTGCGCAAACCAACCGTAAGGGTGCCAGCAGTATGCAATGCGGAATCAGGAATCTTCTGCTGACGAGCTTCTCGCTTCTCTTGAATTGCCTCTTGCACCGACTTGACGTGGAACCATTTGTCCAAATCAATGTTGATAGGACCAATGGAGCATCCTGTTAAAACAACAGCTAGTGCTATAAGAAGTAACACCTTAAGAGAGCTTTTAACGCGCGTCATCAGAACTCCTTCTTCTAAACAGGTGTCTTTTCAGCTGACCTGGTATTTGACCCCACACTCGCATACTGGAACGTTTGCTTTGCTACCGCAGCAGCTCCACTACTAGTTCTCTCGCCTGCGAGACCCTTTGTCTCATTGATATAACAGGCGGTATGGCTTACTTCTAGGACGAGCCATGATCGTTTACATGCGCACACGTAAACTTACGTGGATCCCTTTGACCTCGTCTGTCATGGACTAAAAGCTCACAGAGAACTTCGCAACCACAGACCTGAAAAGACTTATCAAGTATAGCCGTTTGCAACCATAGGTAACTCACCATACGCGAGCTAATGCGCCTACGGTTACAGATTGCACGCCTGCGGCACAAAGTACTCTAGTGGCTTCTCTAATTGATGCTCCCGTAGTTACAACATCATCTAAAAGTAAAATATTTGATTGATTAACCGGCACAGTACAAGCAATACTTCCTTTCAAATTTATTTGCCTTTGAGCGGATGAGAGTGTTCTTTGGTCCTTTGCATGAGGACGTATAAGCACGTCATACAAAGGCAAGCCTGTAAGCTGGCAAAACGATTGGGCTACAAGTTCCATATGATCAAAGCCTCTGCGCGCGTACGCTTCTGCAGTTGCTGGAATAAAGGAAACGCCATCAATTTTTGAACTATCAAAGCGAGAGGTACCGTCACGAGCTTTCCATGCTGAGGCTTCTTCAAGCGCACACAATAGAGCTGCAGCAATTACCGGCGCCAGTCGAAGCTCGTGTCCATCCTTAAGCGTCAAGATCAACCGCGCAGGAGGACCCTTAAATCCCATGGCACAAATGACCGCTCTACTCTCCCACTGAACAGGTCGTTTCTTTTTATCTGCACACTCTGAACAAACAAGCTTCCCGTATGGAGCGCCGCAATTAGGACATGCCCACTGCTGAGAGATCCATGGCAGCTTTGCCCGACACTCATCGCAGAGGAGCTGGCCGGGTTTCTCGCACACGACGCAGCGTGTAGGAGCAAGCAGCTCAAGTGTTGAGTTTGCCGTTGCGATAAGGATAGATGTAGGTTGCATTTTTACCCCCAAAATCTGGGGGCTGACAGTGAATACAGTCTAGAACAAAGGTCGCAAAATGGAAGGTATTTTAGGTAAACGGAAAAAGATGGCTTATCTAAAGCTCCTACCAGTGAGATTGTATTTTGTGAGGATTCGGCTAACGGATGTTTGCCACGGAAGCCATAACAAAATCAAAAAAACAAGCGTTGCTACGCCGTGCGTTAGATCAAGCGGAATTGAAGCCGCAAATGCGAGAAGAGCGGATTCAAGCGTTAAGGGATGTACAAATCCAATAACAAAGTACACGTTCATTACAAGGCCAAAGAATGGCCCGGATATAAATGCCCAGATCAAAAGCAAGAAAGGTGGAAGCTTGTGGGGTTTCTCGCCTTGTTGGACGGATGGGCGTTTAGAAGATGCAGGGCGAGCTGAGGTGAAAGTTGCAAGAAGGCCTCCCAGATAGCCAACAAGCCCCCACGCATACATCTGCCATGGCGTCCACGAGCCCTGGCCAAAGAAAACGTTTGAAAGAAGCGCAGATAAGGCACCTACTAAAAAGCCCGCATGCCTGCCAAGAAACGCTCCCGCGAAAATAGCAACTGCGGAAACAGGCTTTACGTACGCGAGTGGCGCAAAGGCAATTCTTCCCGCAGCACCTAAGGCGCTAAAGACGGCAGTAGGTACCAAATTGGCAACTGAGGGCTTCTTTGCCTCAAAACTTAACATAAATAATGCAACTGAAATGATTGCTAAAATAATTGAAGATACCGCGGTAAAATCGGGAAAATATATCATTTCAACAGCAAGAATAATAGGTGTAGCAAAGAGTGCCACAACCTCTAAGACTATTGATAACGTGTGCCGATTATCCACAAGAACCTCACGCTTACCGTCAAAATAAAAATATCGAGAAGGTCTGTCTTATTTTGGCATAAGATGATTTAAAACTACAACAAGGAGGTCTTGATGATCTATCTGGGAAATTTTAGCTACAACGACAAGCTCGATTCTACTGACAACTACTGTCTTATGCCTTGCATTGTTGAGGCGGATTCCACAGATCATGCGCTTGAACTTTTCTCAGAACACCTCATTGAGGTTACAAAGTCATCTGACCTGCTTGATGGAGCAAAAGAGATTTTCTTGGATTCTATTGTTGAGCTGGGAGAAGTTCCTACCACTCCTCTGATTGCTCAGTGGCAAAAAATTATGCCTGCAGGAGTTGGTCTGTGCAGCATTACCAGCGCTCTTCCTACACTTGAGTTTGATGATGAGACGGCCAATGCCTACGGCTTCAATGAGCATACTTACGATCATGAGGAAGATGAAGAGGAGCATGAGCACGAGGAGTTTGGCGACATCAACGATCTTGACGATGAGCTTCTTGAGGAGTTTGGCCAGGATGAGGAGCCGTTCTTAAGGTTCTAGCCACCTACTCCGCCGACCATACCCAAGAGTTTTCAAAGAACTCTGAAGTTGGCTCTGTCAGAGAAATCTGACCATCAAAAACTAGAGAAACGTTATCAGCAACGCGCGATATCAACTGCATGTCGTGCGTTGCTATTACTATGGTTGCACCTTCTGACTGTGCGCGAGAAAGCAAATTGACAACAGCATCTTTGGTTGGGGCATCCAGGCCTTTTGTTGGCTCGTCAAGAATAAGCAGACGCGCTTTTGTAAGCAGTACTTTTACGAGGGCTAAGAGTTGCTGCTGTCCACCTGACAAATCATATGGATGAGAAGACATAAGCTTCTGATATGTTGTGCGAGCAAGAAGTCCCGAAGCTTCCAGAAGCTCCTCAACATCCTGATCAGAATAGGCGCCA
>CAUTOT010000066.1:0-7035 GCA_963539765.1 uncultured Atopobium sp.
GCACTAGCAATGAGAATTCAAGGGCAAAATTTACAGATTCTTTGCAGAAATCAGGCGCGTCAAAGATAGGCGCTTCGGCTCTAAATTTTGAGCCTGAAAACTGCATTATGTCTGAACAAATTTACTCAGACATAGCGAGAAAAACCGGCAAAACCACTCAGACTTGGCGTGCTTTTCCAGCAAACGGCTCAGACATGGCGAGAAAATCAGGCTCGCCAGGACCTCAACGGAGCACCATGGGCGCAACCAGTTTCTCGCCAAAAGAAAACCCCGCACATCCGGGATGTACGGGGTGTAGCTATCTAGCTGCGAAGAAATCGCTTGGCTGAAGCCGCTCGGAAGAAGCCACTTAGCTGAAGTTACTCAGCGAGAGCCTTCTTAGCAATCTCTGCAAGATCTGCGAAGCCCTGCTCGTCAGAGTAAGCAATCTCTGCGAGAACCTTGCGGTCAAGCTCAACACCAGCAAGCTTGAGGCCGTGCATGAACTTGCTGTAAGAAAGATCGTTGATGCGTGCTGCAGCGTTGATACGCTGAATCCACAGTGCGCGGAAATCACGCTTCTTGTTACGACGGTCACGGTAAGCATACTGACCAGAATGCTGTGCCTGCTCCTTCATACCACGGAAGGTACGAGAGGAAGTTCCGTAATAACCCTTTGTGCGCTCGACGAGCGTCTGACGCTTCTTGCGACCAGCAACTGCGCGCTTAACTCTTGCCATATCTAATCACTCCTTGTTATTTGATCTGGTGGGTGGCGCGCTTAGTTCTTAGCGCCCATACGCTGAGAAACTACTGCTGCATCGCCAGCGGAAAGAACAGCTTCTTTACGGAAGCCGCGGATACGCTTCTGAGACTTCTTAGTAAGAATGTGGCTCTTAAAAGCCTTAGCACGCATAATCTTGCCAGTACCGGTGCGGCGGAAACGCTTAGCCGAACCCTTGTGCGTCTTCATCTTAGGCATACTACTTCTCCTCCTGTGTGGTGCCATCCTCAGCACCCTCGGGCTTCTCGTCAAACGCTCCCTTGATTGGAGCAACGAGCATGTGCATGTTACGGCCTTCAATGAGCGGTTTCTGCTCAATTGTGGCAAAAGGCTTCAAATCTTCAGCAAGGCGATCAAGTACAATACGGCCCTGCTCTGGGTGAGCCATCTCGCGTCCACGGAACATGATGGTAATCTTGACGCGTGCTCCCTTCTTGAGGAAGCGCAGTACGTGACCCTTCTTGGTCTCGTAATCGCCCACATCAATCTTTGGGCGGAACTTCATCTCTTTGACTTCGATCTTGACCTGGTTCTTGCGAGCTGCCTTGGCCTTGCGAGCCTGCTCATACTTGAACTTACTGTAATCAAGAATCTTGCATACAGGAGGCTCGGCATTTGGGGCAATCTCAACGAGATCAAGACCGTGCTCACGAGCTCTCTTCATTGCATCATTGACGCCAAAAAGACCAAGCTGACTACCATCAGCGTCAATCAGACGGCACGTGCGAGCAGTGATTTCCTCATTGATGCGAGGACCATCGTTCTTGGCTATCTTGTACACCTTCCCTCTTGGACAATTGCTTGTCCGCCAATAAAAAACCCAGTGCACAAGCAACTGGGAGACAATACGCACAGGTGGCGTGCGAAGGTTAAATTGTCTGACCAGACAGCTGCTTTTGCGCTGTGTAGGTGGGGACTCACGTTCAATCCCGCTTCAAAAGTACCTTGTAAGGTTACCTCTAACGAGAAAACATTACAAGTACCAAGTTAGATATGACGAGAAATTCACATCTAGCTTAAACTTTTAGCTGGTGCCCGAGGTGGGACTTGAACCCACACGAGTTTCCTCAAAGGTTTTTGAGACCTCCGCGTCTGCCATTCCGCCACTCGGGCTAAAAAGTTTGCATAGGTACTATACCGCACCTATGCAAATCTGTCTTGCTAAATCATCAAAGTTGTAGCTGATTTAATCCTGTAAGAATGGATTAGTTGCCAACTCTGCCTCTAAAGATGTTTGATTTCCGTGTCCGGACAAGATGACAGATGTTGGATCAAGCTCAGTCTTGATGCGATTCAAAGAAGCCTTAAGGGTTTCAAAGTTGCCACCTGGCAGGTCTGTTCTTCCAGCAGAACCCTGGAAAAGTGTGTCGCCTACAAAGACGGCACCGGTAGCAGTTCCCTCTCCTACCAAAACAATACCACCAGGAGTGTGACCAGGCGTTTCCATAATCTTGAACTGAGCGGTTCCAACAGAGAGAACATCTCCCTCATGGAGAAAACCGTCTGGTTCTGGAGCGTCATCATAAATCTCGTTTGAGTTATGAGCCCTCTGTGCAAGCTCATTATCTGCCTCGTTAATGAGATACTGAGCACCAGGTACTGCAAGCTTCAAAGCCTTAACGCCGCCAACATGGTCTGCATGGCCATGGGTGGCAACAATGTATTTGAGCTCAAGGTTTAAAAGCTGAGCAGCAATTTCTGCGCCCGATGCACCGGCATCAATAATCATGCACTCATTACCAGAAACGTAGATGTAGCAGTTAGTCTCAAGAGGACTTACCTTAAAGACACCAATCTGATCTTTAGCATGATGGCATCCACCGTGACCGTGATGACCGCAACAACCACCGTGGCCATGCTCGCCATGACCGTGCTCGCCATGATGGCCGCAGCAGCCGCCGTGTCCGTGCTCTTCGTCGTGGTGATGGCCGCCGCAGGAGCAGCCCTCATTCTGGTTAGCCATAGAGTCTCCTTCTCATCTGGTTAGCGCCTTCACCTGGCATAATACGACGAGCGTCGTAGACGGAAGGCACGCGAGTTACAAATGCAAATAAGGTATCGAGCAAGCTGGTATCAGAGATTGAAACCAAGAAGCGCATACGTACTACGCCCTGCTCGCCTACTTGTGTAGCAGCAGAAAGAATGTTTGCGCCAGCGTCAGACAACGCAACCGTAACGTCTTTGAGAAGACCCATACGGTCCGTTGCCTCAACGACAATCTCAACCCTAAATTCTGTGGCGCCACTGGCATCCCAAGAAACAGGAATGATGCGCTTTGGATCGTTAAGCAGGTCTTTAACGTTAGGGCAATTAGCTCGGTGAACAGAAACGCCGCGACCGCGCGTAATGAAGCCCACGATATCGTCGCCTGCAACAGGATTGCAGCAATGCGCAAGATGAACAAGCAAATCTGGATCGCCATTTACTACAACGCCGCAGTTAGATTTCTTGGGACGGCTTCCCTTGGCGGTACGAGAAATAACATACGAGCGAACCAATGGCTGATCGTTTGCAATTGCCTTGTTCTTCTCCTGAAGTCGCGCGGCATTGCGCTCTTGCTCAGTAACAACCTCGGGGTTTTTCTCCTCCAAGATTTCACTCACGCGATTAACAACCTGCTTAGCAGACTGATTACCTGCACCAATTCCCGCAAACAGGTCATCTACGCTGCGATAATCAAACTGTTCGGTGAGCTGATCAAGCGCCTTAACCGTACGCGTAGCGCTGATGCCATAGCCACGCTTGCGCAGCTCTTTTGAAAGCTCAGAACGACCGCGCTCAGCATCGTCAGACTTGTTCTCTTGCGAGAAATACTTGCGGATCTTTGCACGTGCGGACGGCGTTTTTACCAGCGTCATCCAGTCGCGAGAAGGGCGAGCGTTCTTGTTAGTCAAAATCTCAATGCGATCACCCATCTGAAGCGTATGCGTCAGTGGAACTACGGAGCCATTAACGCGCGCACCAACACAGTGATTGCCCACCTCAGTGTGGACAGCGTAAGCAAAGTCCAGAGGTGTTGAATTGACACGCAAGCTCATGACCTCGCCCTTTGGCGTGAAGACAAAAATCTCATGCTCAAAGAGGTCTACGCGCAAGTTATCCAAGAACTCGTGAGGGTCGTCAATATCGTCTTCAACAGCCCAGTCAAGACTGCGGCGAATCCAGTTGATAGTTGAATCAATAAGCTTGTCTTCAGAGGACATCTTGCCCTTTGAATTGCCCTGCTCCTTATACAGCCAGTGAGCAGCAATACCGTACTCAGATGCCTCGTGCATCTCGGCGGTTCTAATCTGAATCTCAATAGGGCGACCATCAGGGCCAATAACTGTTGTATGTAAGGACTGATAGAGATTTGCCTTTGGAGTTGCAATATAGTCCTTAAAACGACCAGGCATTGGATGCCACAGTGCATGAATAGCGCCCAGTGCTGAATAACAATCGCCTACGTTTTTAGTAATAACACGCAGAGCGATAAGATCGTAGATGTTGGAGAACTCTCTGCCCTTGCGGACCATCTTTTGATAAATGGACCACAGGTGCTTAGGGCGACCCGTAATCTGGAAGTCAGTAAGACCGGCAGCATTAAGCTCATCTGTCAGAGTCTTTTTAGCGTTGTTGAGATCATTCTCTCTTTGCGCACGAGAGTCAGAGACCATGCGCGCAACGCGCTGGTACTCCTCTGGCTCAAGCCAGAAGAAAGACAAATCCTCAAGCTCCCACTTAACTGAAGAGATACCCAGACGGTCAGCAAGTGGTGCATACACGTCCATGGTTTCTCGCGCCTTAAACAGACGACGATCCGGTGGAAGTGCTGCCAGCGTACGCATATTATGAAGACGGTCGGCAAGCTTGATGATAACAACGCGGATGTCCTTTGACATGGCAAGGAACATTTTGCGCAGGTTAAGTGCTTGTTTCTCGTCCATTGAACTGACTTCAATGGACGTAAGTTTTGTGACGCCGTCAACAAGCTCAGCCACTGACTCACCAAAGCGAGAAGAAATTTCATCTAGTGAGGCAGACGTATCTTCTACGGTATCGTGCATGAGGGCAGCGCAGATGGTGTCTTCATCCATATGAAGATCGTGCGCAAGAATAAGGGCCACTTCAACTGGGTGGTTGATATAAGGCTCGCCAGAACGACGACGCTGATCTTTGTGATAGTCAGCAGCAAAGGCATATGCAGCAGCAATCTTTGCCTGAGCTTCCTCAGGCAAATATGTGCGCACAGCTCCCTCAAGCAGACGGTAATTATCCGCGCCTGGCGCCTTGGCCTCTTTTGTGGTCCTCTCGTCACTCATCAGAGGACTCCCTTCCCCCATCAAACGTTGAACCAATTTCTGGAACGATGGGTTTTGTTATAGCATCTGCCAGCTCATCTGGTGAAGCAGAAAGTACCCACTGAGCAAATGATTCAAACTCAGCGTGCGCTTTAAGCCCCTCAGCGTAGCGTGCAGACTCCAGCAAGTCCATGTGCGAAGCTTGACTATTGACGGAGATTGTTCGCGTTTGATCAAATCCTTCAATGCTAATAAACCCCAGCTCAGCAAAAACGTCAAGTGCAACACGAACGGTTTGCTCGTCAGCCTTAGATCGCGGGTCAATTTCTAGCGCCATCTGCGCAATATCTTCATCAGTGAGTGCTGAATCAGCTGTCTGAGCACCAAGCTTTGGCTGCAGTGCCGTAAGCGCGCGGTAGACAGCTACCAGGGCTTCTCGCTGTGGTGCATGAGAAGAAAGGATGCGCTCGTTAACGCGCATATCATGCGCATCAAATAGCATCTGAATTACAGAAGGCTTACCGTCTCTACCTGCGCGTCCGCTCATCTGATTGAAGGCAACGCGACCAAACGGCAGGTGATACAGGATAACCTGGTGAATATCAGAGATATTGACGCCTTCGCCAAATGCACTGGTAGCAATGATGCAGCAAACGTCGCCACGCCTAAAAGCGCGCTCAACGTTCTTGCGTATCTGAGGTGTTAGACCCGCATGATAGAACGCAATCTTATGACCAAGTTCTGGAATACGATGGCGCAACATACGCGTCAGTGCCTGCGCTTGCTCCCTTGAATTGACGTAGACAACCGTTTTTGTGCCGTCTGACACAAGAGAAAGTAGCGCACATTCCCTATCCTTAGCACCACGAAGATCCTTGAGTTCAAGGTTAATACGAGCTGTTTTATCTTTGTATACATGCTCTGCTTCAATGGAGAGAAGCTCACAGATGTTCTGAGCCGACTGCGTGGTAGCCGTAGCTGTTGTGGCAAGTATCTGCGGACTCCCAAGCATCTTTAGTACCTGCGGCATGTGTGCATACGCAAGTCTGCCCTCAGAAGCATTCATGCCCACATGATGTGCCTCGTCAAACACTACAAATGAGATGTTTTGCGCCTTGGCAAATTGATCAGCGTGGAGCGAGAAGAACTCTGGAGTAGTCAGCACAATATCAAGCTCATTGTTTACCATGCGAGCAAACAGGTCTTCTCGGCTGGAAAGGTCTGTTTCTCCGTTGAGTACCTCGACAGAAATTCCTAGAGGCTCAAAGGTGTTTTTTATGCTTTGAACCTGGTCGTTAATGAGGGCACGCAGCGGATAGACAAACACGCTCATTTTATGTTGCAGCAACGCAACACGAGCAGCATGAACCTGGAAGATAAGCGATTTACCTCTACCTGTTGCCATGACAGAGAGACAAGACGTTCCTTGAGAGAGAACCTCTAGTGTTTTCTTTTGCAGAGGCAAGAGCTCTCTTGAACCAATCATGGACGTGACCAGGGTCTGGGTAAGCTCCTCAGAAGAAAGACTTTCCAGCTCACGGCGCTTTTGCTGCGCCTGTTCTTGGGAGGCCTCATCAGCCTCTGTAGTCTCCTTGGTAACCACAAGGGGCAAGTCAGCAGCGCTGCCGAGAAGATCTGCTTCAATGGGGCCGTCATCTTCATCGGTAAAGTCTCTGTAGAGAATATCTCTGACCATGAGTTTTGGCTTAGTTCTGCCCTGCCAGGTCTCGTTAACTGCTTCAAAAATCAAATCAACAGCGCCATCATACTCAGCTGCTGCCTCAACATGAGGCGTTCTAAACATGATGGATGAAATTGAAGAAATACCATTTGAAGCCATAAAGCAAAGATGAGCTCCGCCTGCACCAACGCGCGAGCGATTCTTCATCACTACGCCTGTAACGCCAAAGAGCGGCTTTTTAGTGCCCTGACCAAAAGGTTGAAGGGCCTCAAGGGCATCAATGGAGTTGATGGTAATTTCATCAAGGTGTA
>CAUTOT010000067.1:0-6962 GCA_963539765.1 uncultured Atopobium sp.
TAAGTCCAGTACAATACAGGCTTAGACTCTTGGCTGCATAAAAATAGCGTAGCAGCCATATAAACTGCTACGCTAAAAAAAGTCTAACTTTTGGGGGTCACATCAGTCTGCGGGCTTTTTCTTAAGTACGTTTTATGGAGAGAGCTTAGCTTTCTGAAGGGGTTTGGGGCTCTGCGGGTTTCTCGCCAAGCTCGCTGATAAAGATTGCAACAAAGATAACAATAAAGCCAAGGAAGATTGTGGGGGTAATAACCTCAGCAAGGAAGATCACGCCAAAAACTGCTGCAAAAATACTGTCCAGAGAAATTATTAGTGAGGCCTGAACAGGAGTAACTGACTTCTGTGCGCGGTTCTGCAAAACACCAGTCAGTGCGGTTGCAATAAGAGTGATGTAGGCGAGGGCAACCCAGGCATTTATGGGCAGTGCCGCAAAATTGGGAACCGTTTCAAAGCAAAGCGCGTAGGCAAGGCAGGGAAGGGCGCTCACGCCAAGCTGCACCACCGTAAGTGTGATGATGTCGTATTTGTGAGCAAGCTCGGCAGTAAGCACAAAAACGAAGGCAAAAATAATGGCTGAGAGCAATGTCATCTGCTCGCCCAAGCCAAACGAGAACGAAAAATCAGTGCCCAGTGAGATAAGACCAATGCCAGCTACGCATAAAAAGGCTGCAAAAATACTGGTTCCATGAGGTTTTTTCTTTGCAATGAGCCAGTTTACAAACGGAATCATCGCGCAATAAATTGATGCAATAAAAGCAGCTTTACCTGCAGTGGTATAAGCAAGAGCTCCATTTTGGAACAGAAATCCTAGACCGTTAAGAACGCCTAAGAGCACGCCGTATTTGATATGTGTGACATTCAAGTGTTCTTTAAGTTTTTTTCTAAAGATGATGGCAACAATACCTACGGCAAAGACAAAACGTAAGGTCATAAGCCAAGCTGCCGAGATATAACTAATTGCATCTTTGATAACGACAAATGACCCGCCCCAGATAAGTGCGCAGATAAGAAGAGCAAACTTCCATACAAGCGTAGAAGAAGTATCTAGTGTGAGTCCGGAAGAGTTTCTAGTAGAAAGATCTGTTGATGCCACGCGCTATCCATTCCCGTCGAAGGTAAAAGTTAAGGTATAGGTAGTGATTTGAGAAAATCAAACGCGTGCAAGTATACGTGATTTTGCACTTGAAGCGCCCCACAAGCAGCATAAAAATGAGATTAGAAGTATACTCACATCTGCAAGAAAAATAAGTGTGTGCGATTGTTTTATGCAAGAAGATATTTCAAGGAGACTCGTATGTCCAACTACGTTCTGACCTGTTGCTCTACGGCCGATGTAAGTGAGAAGTACCTTCAGTCACGTGATGTGAAATACGTATATTTCAACTACGAGCTTGATGGTGTTCAGTGCAAGGATGACTTTGGTCGCACTAATTCACCAGATGACCTCTATAAAAAGATGCTTGCAGGCGCTGAGTGCCGCACTTCGCAGGTATCAATTGGTGAATATATGGCCTTCTGGCGTCCTTTCCTGGAGGAGGGCAAAGACGTTCTTCATGTTTCGTTGAGTTCTGGCGTTTCTGGAACGTATGAGTCTGCTTGCCAGGCAAAGGTAGAAATTGAGCAGGAGTTCCCAGACAGAAAGATCGAGGTTGTCGACTCTCTTCAGGCATCTTCTGGCTATGGTTTGCTGGTAGACGGTCTTGCCGATAAGCGCGACGAGGGTCTGTCTTTTGACGAGGCAGTTGCATGGGCCAAAGAGGCTCGTCACCGTGTGTATGGATGGTTCTTCTCAACAGATTTGACCTTCTTTGTTCGTGGTGGTCGCATTTCCAGGACAGCTGGCCTGCTTGGCGGCATGCTTAACATTTGTCCTGTTATGGATATTGAGGCCGACGGTTCTTTGGCTGTTAAAGAGAAGGCACGTGGCAAAAAGAAAGCAATCGCTCGCGTAGTTGAGATCATGACTCAAACTGCAGAGCAGGGCAGTGCTTACGCACGTAAAGTGTTTATCTCTAACTCTGAATGCGCCTCTGATGCCCAGGCTGTCAAAGAGCTTATTCAAGAAAAGCTTCCACAGACCGGTGATATCAACATCTTTACCATTGGCGCAACTATTGGTGTTCATACTGGTCCTGGAACTGTTGCAACATTCTGGTGGGGAGAAGAACCTCGCGCTTAAGATGTTGTTCGAGTAGGTAGGAAAGGTCTTGAGTCATGGTTAATTTTGAGTACGTTGTACCTACTCAAGTGGTTTTTGGAAAAGATACTCAACTTCGTGTGGCAGAGCTTGTCTCTGCTCACGGAGGTACCAAGGTGCTGGTGCATTTTGGTGGCAGTCACGTGGTAAAGAGTGGCTTGCTTAACCAGATCCACCAGCTTCTAAGCAATGCGGGAATTGCTTTTGTTGACTGTGGTGGAGTTGTCCCTAATCCTCGATTAGAGCTTGCAGAAGAAGCTGTAGAGCTGGGCAAACGCGAGGGTGTTGACTTTATTTTGGCCATCGGTGGCGGATCTGTCATGGATTCTGCTAAGGCTATTGCATATGGCCTGGCCAATGACGTTTCTCTTGAAGACCTCTATTTGCATAAGGTCAGTGTTTCAAAGGCAGTTCCTCTTGGTGTCATTTCTACTATTGCAGGAACTGGATCTGAAACCTCTGATTCTTCCGTCATGAACATTACGCTGGCTGATGGCCGTGTTCTTAAGCGTTCTTATCACCATCAGAGCGGCCGTCCTTGCTTTGCCATCATGAATCCAGAGCTCACCTATTCCGTGAGTGCTTATCAGACGGCATCAACAGGCGCCGACATCATGATGCACACCATGGAGCGCTATTTTACGCTCGAGAAGGACGTGGCACTCACTGACGAGCTAGCCGAGGGGCTCTTACGCACCGTAAAAGAAGCTGTCTTGATTGCTGTCAAAGAACCAGAGAATTACGCTGCACGTGCAGATTTGCTCTGGGCATCGTCGCTTTCTCACTGCGGACTTACCGGAACTGGTCGCGTAAGCGATTTTGCTTCTCATGCAATCGAGCATGAGCTCAGCGCAAAGTATGACGTAGCTCACGGTGCTGGTCTTACCGCTATTTGGGCAAGCTGGGCCCGCTACGTTATGAGTCAAGATCCAGAGCGCTTTGCGCAGTTTGCCGTCAATGTTTTTGGAGTTCAAAACAACTTCCACAACCCAACAGCTACAGGTCTTGCGGGAATTGAGGCCTGGAATCAGTGGTGTCATGCAATTGGTATGCCAACGTCTCTGGCAGAGCTTGGAATTACTCCAACAGAGGAAGATATTCTCCAAATGGCTGAGGGTACTATTGACGCTCGCGGCGGAGATCATGCGGGTAACTTTATGCAACTTAAAACAGCAGATGTTCAAAAGATTCTAACCATGGCTCTAAACTAAAGTTTCTCAAGGTAAATTTTTTATAAATGCGGGTATTATTACTACATACGAAGTTACTGAGCCACAAAGCTCAAACATACGGAAGGAAGATTCATGAGCGGTTTTGTTAAAGCAGACAACGTTTTTGTAAACCAGAACGCAGCGAGCCGTAATGATGTCCTGCGTTTTATTGCCGATAAAGCACTGGAAGCTGGCGTAACTGACGATGCAGACGCTGTTTACAATGCTTTTTTGGCTCGTGAGGAAATGGGCGAGACCGGCATGACTGACGGTTTTGCAGTTCCACACGCAAAAGATGCTGCTATCAAGGACGCAGCTGTCTTTGTCTTTAAGAACAGCACCCCTCTTGAGTGGCCTTCTTTTGACGAGAAGCCCGTTGATGTTGCCATTGCACTGCTTGTCCCAGATGGAGAGGCTGGCACCACTCACATCAAGCTTCTTTCTAAGACTGCTGTTCTTCTGATGAGAGATGAGTTTAAGTCTCTGCTTCGTGGCTCTAATGATCAGGAAGCTATTGCTCAGGCTATTAACGAGGGCATTAGCGAGGAGTAGGGTTTCTCGCCAGATTATAGAGGGCTTGGCAAGTACTTCCTGCAACAGTTTAACTGGGTAAAATTTTGGACACTCAAGCACAAACTTGAGTGTCCTTTTTTGTGTAAAAAGGCGTACACTTGTACTAGTTTTAGTCGAGAAGGGAGTCAGATGTTTACACCATGTACTGACAAGCGCGTTGCTGTCTTTTTTGCTGATGGTTGTGAAGAGATTGAGGGACTGAGCGTTGTTGATGTCCTGTATCGTGCAGGTATTCCCTGTGACAAAGTGTCTATCTCTGATTCCTTGAGCGTGACTTCATCTCACCAGGTTACCTTTCTAACAGACAAGCTACTTAGTCAGGTCTCGTTTGATGATTACAGCATGTTGGTGCTTCCTGGAGGTCTTCCTGGAACTACTAATCTTGAGGCTTGTGAGCCACTTATGCAGGCAGTTGATGCGTTTGCGGAAGATGGCCGTGCGCTTGCTGCAATCTGTGCTGCTCCTTCAATTTATGCTAAGCGTGGATTGCTTGCGGGTAAGAAGGCTACGTCTAATCCAGGTTTCCAGCATTTTCTTTCAGAGAATGGCGCCAATCTTTCGCAAGATGCGGTTTGTGTTGATGGTTCTTTTATTACCAGTCAGGGTGCGGGAACAGCTCTTAAGTTTGGTCTTGAGATTGTTCGTTATCTTGTAGGTAATGACGTGGCAGAAAAAGTTTCTAAAGGCATTGTGCTTATCTAGACCATGGTGCCTTCTCAAAAACAGTACCTGGTTATTGATCTAAAGAGTTTTTACGCATCGGTTGAATGTGTTGAGCGAGGCCTTGATCCCATGAAGGCCAAGCTTGTTGTGGCAGATCTTACTAGGACAGAAAAGACAATCTGTTTGGCTGTTTCACCGGCGCTTCGTGCGCTGGGTGTTCCTGGACGTTGCCGTGTTTTTGAGATTCCTAAAAACCTTACCTATGAGGTAGCTCCTCCTCGCATGGCTCTGTATGTGGAGCGCTCTGCAGATGTGTATTCGGTATATCTCAAATACATTGCACCAGAAGACATCCACGTTTACTCCATTGACGAGGCATTTATTGATGTAACACCGTACTTATCGCTTTATGGATGTACAGCAAGAGAGTTGGGCGAGAAAATCCGTGCAGATGTAGCAAAAACTACTGGCATTCCTGCTACCTGTGGTTTGGGTCCAAACTTGTATCTGGCAAAAATTGCTCTTGATATCACTGCAAAGCACAGCCCCAACTTTTTTGGTGAGCTTGATGAAGAGTCGTACAAGCTTAAACTCTGGAACCATAAGCCCTTAACTGATTTTTGGCATATTGGTGCAGGTATTCAAAAGCGACTTGCGGCAATGAATATTCACACCATGGGACAGCTTGCTACAGCTCCTACAGAGCCTTTGTATAAAGAATTTGGTGTTGATGCAGAAATCCTTATTGATCATGCATGGGGAATTGAGCCAACTACCATTGCGGATATTAAGGCCTACAAGTCTCAAAGTCATTCTGTCTCAACGGCGCAGGTCTTTGATCACAATAGAGATACAGAGGGCGCGCGTCTTATCTTTAAAGAGATGGTTGAGGCGTTGACGTTAGAGCTTGTAACGCAAAAGCTGGTTTGCTCTTCTATTGGCATCTATATTGGCTACTCGGCAACAGAGAGCCAGATGGAAGAGCTGAGGCAGACGGGGGATTATAGGAGCTGGAGAAGACATATTCCTTCCAGCAGTGGTACTAAGAAGCTCTCTTATCCTACTAACTCTAGAGATGAGCTTATGGCAGAGGTTTTGTCTTTCTTTAACGAGCGCGTAATACCTTCAGAAAGTGTGCACCGCGTGGGTCTTACCTTCGGAAACACTCAAGAAGAAACGGGCTCAGGTATTCAGACTTCTCTTTTCCAGGACAACACTGTTTTAGAAAGAGAACGCCAGCGTCAAGATACTATCAATGCCATAAAGAAAAAGTTTGGTAAGAATTCTTTGCTCAAAGCTATGGACTTGCTCCCCGAAGCAACTGCACGACAGAGAAACGCTCAGATTGGAGGACATCGTAGTGGAGAAGAAACCAATGAGGCCTAAACAGGGTTTCTCGCCAGCAGAAGCTAGCGTAAAAGAGGATGCGTTTGCAGCGCAGATGCACTACGGACACCCTCGCATGTCGCGAGCAAACAGGGCAAAAATATTTATGCCTTTTGATGCTCTGAAAGGTTTACGAGAAGCCTTGGCAGAAAGAGAACAAGAAGCTCAAGACCATATAAAAGACTTTCATGACTTTCCACACTGGTCATAGGTTTATACGATAAAATAGATAGGTCGTATAAAGAAATCGAGGAGGTTTCATGAACCCCAAAGCAAAGATTGCCATTCCAGCAATTGTGGCTCTCATTTTTATCGTCATTGATTTTGTTGCACCAGTTCAGTATCTCAGCTATTTCCACACGGTATTTAACTTTGCAACTCGTCAGACAAATCCCATCTCTCTGATTCTTGCACGTATTACCTACATTATTTTCCTGTGCTATCTTTTTGCTGCGGTTTCAGGTCTTTTGAGGGGCTTCCGTCCTCGTCTTAGGTGGGGCCTTTCCATTCTCTCTGTAGTTGGTTTAACTTCCGCACTTACCGAGCTCTCTGTGATGATTTCTATCAGCCAGGCGGTAAACTTCACCACCCTTATTCTTAACATCATGATTGTGGGCTTCTTGTTCCTCACGGCTCTTCTTGCACTTCTCATTTGGGTTCGTGCTAAGAAAGAGTTTGATCAGCGTCAGGCTGATCTTGAAGAGGAAGAAGTTGTTGTTTCTCCAATGCCTCTTGCTACCGAGGGCGCAGAGGTTGCTCCTGTAGTTCCTGTAACTGCAGAGGCTGCAGCAACACCTGAGGCACCAGCAACTCCAGCAGCACCTGAGGCTCCTGCAGCACCAGAGACTCCACAGGAGTAGCTGCTCACACACTCTCTTCTTGTTTGGAGGAATTCTTACTTATAGGAGAACTGTATGTCTTTTGTTGAATTT
>CAUTOT010000068.1:0-6844 GCA_963539765.1 uncultured Atopobium sp.
GCTTGTTGTGTCAGTTATCACTCCAAAGATTGCACTTGCAGATTCCAATGAGATTAGTGTTCTTGCTGTTGATAAATACACCCGTGAGCCAATTGAGGGCGTACATGTTGTAATTTATCAAGGTGGTTCTACTATCGTGGCCGAAGGTGAAACGGACGCTAATGGCTACTTTAACCCTTATCTTCCACTTCCTGACGGCGCTTATAGAGTTGAACAAACCACTTATAAAGCGGGCTATGTCCATCTAGTAGAATCTGTATCTTACGTTTTTGATGGCGCTTCGTCGGGTTTAGGTGATGTGGTCACTGCTGAACTGGAGAACCAGCCTCTCGGTAACATCATTGTTAAGGTTGTTGACACAGACGGAAATCCTATTGCTGGTGCAACTCTTAAGGCAACTGCTGCAAATAGTGAACGTTACGCTGTTCCAAACCCTTTATTTACTCAGACTGGTATTCTCACCATGGAGGCTGACGGTAGCTACTCTCTTACAACTGGAGCAGATGGTACTGTTGTAATCCCTAACCTTATTGGTGACACTTCCACTACCATTACTCAGCTCACCACTATTGATGGCTATCAGATTGACACCACGGTTCGCGTTGGTCAGATTACTGGTACAAATACCACTGACACAGTAACTTTTGTTGATCCTACAGCTCCAGCTACGGTTCCAGAACCAGATCCCGCACCTGCACCAGAGCCACAGCCTCAGCCAGAGACTCCAAAGGCTAAGAAGGTTAAGAAGTCCGCTCTTCCAAATACCGGTGATAATGCGCTTACGCTTCCTCTGATTGTTGGTGTTGCTGGCGTAACTGTTGTTGTTGCTGGCGCAGCTCTCTTCCTTCATAAGAAGCGTCAATAAATCTTCACAAGCCTAGCTTCATTTACATAATTCACCACGTAAATCAAGTGAATGACTTATACTTATCCAGTTCAGATATGTATGAGGAGTTCACTTGATTGCTCTTGCGGATAAGATTTCTAAGTCATTTGGCGGTAGAGTCCTTTATTCAAATGCAACACTTCAGCTCAATGCAGGAGAGCGTTGGGCTTTAGTTGGCCCTAATGGTGCTGGTAAGACAACGCTTCTAAAGATCATCATGGGTCTGGAGTCTGCTGATGAGGGAACCGTTACCTTTGCAAAAGACGCTACGCTTGGATACCTTGAGCAAGAGACAGAACTCATGGGGGACAGAACTGCCCTCAATGAGGTCATTGAGTCCGCGCATGAGATTAAACAGTGGGAGAGAAAGGTTAATGACCTCTCACTCAAGATTGCTGAAACTCCTGAAGGCGCAACGCTTAATAAATACCTGGAAGACTACGCTCATGCCATGGAGCGCTTTGAGCGCCTTGGAGGCTACGAGCTTGAAAGTAGGGCTCGTCAGATTCTTGCAGGTCTCGGCTTCCCAGTAGAAGACTTTGACAAGCCAGCCAAAGAGTTCTCGGGCGGCTGGCAGATGCGTATCTCTTTGTCAAAGTTACTTCTGCGTCGTCCTGACGTTCTTCTCTTGGACGAGCCTACCAACCACTTGGACTTGGAATCTGTCCAATGGCTTGAGAGGTTCTTATCGTCATATGATGGAACGGTTCTGCTGGTAAGCCACGATCGCTCGTTTATGGATGCTTGCGTGACGCATGTTGCAGCACTTGAGAATCGCATGCTCGTAACCTATACCGGCAACTATTCTGGCTACCTTCATCAGCGAGAAGAAAATCTTGAGCAGCTCCGCGCTAAACGTGCGGCTCAAGAGCGCGACATTGCTCACATGGAGACCTTCATTGAGCGTTTTAGGTATAAGCCAACTAAAGCTAAACAGGTTCAAGAGCGCGTTGCAAAGGTCGAGAAGATCCGTGAAGAGCTGGTAGTTCTTCCAGAGCAATCTCATCACATGCATTTTAGGTTCCCAGAGCCCCCTCGTACCGGAGATACCGTAATTTCTCTTGAGGGTGTGGCTAAATCGTACGAGGATAACTTTGTCTACGATAACGTTGATCTCAAACTATATCGAGGAGATCACGTAGCGCTTGTTGGTCCTAACGGTGCCGGTAAATCTACCCTTATGAAGCTCATTGCCGGCAAGCTGAAGCCAGATGCCGGAGAAATTAGCCTGGGTCAAAACGTCACCGAAGCCTACTACGCACAGCACCAGCTTGAGGAGCTCAACCCTGCAAATACGGTACTTGCAGAGCTTGATACGGTGGCTGCAGGATGGACTACCTCTGAAGAGCGCAGATTGCTGGGTGCCTTCCTGTTCCATGGCGATGACGTAGAGAAACGCGTAAACGTACTTTCTGGTGGCGAGCGTGCTCGTTTGGCCCTTGCTAAGATGCTGGTTTCTCCAGATCCACTGTTGCTTCTGGACGAGCCAACTAACCACCTGGATATTGATTCCGTTGACGTTCTTGAGAAGGCACTTGTTGACTTCCCGGGTACTATCATCTTGATTAGCCACGATGAGCACCTGGTCAGAGCCGTAGCCAACAAAGTTGTGGATGTTCGCGATCACAAGGTTACGGTCTATGACGGAGACTACGATTACTTCCTCTTTAAGCTTGCAGAGCTTCAAGCAGCGGCTCAGGGGGAGACGTCGAGCAAGACCGTGTCCTCGTATGGAACTTCGGGTGCAAGAGCGGTTAAGAGTGCTGCTCCAGAGGCAGGCCAAGCTGCAGGATCTTCTCGCAATGTGAAGACTAAGGAGCAGAGAAGAGCGGAGGCGGAGGAGCGCAATCGTAGAAGTCGTGCGCTTAGAGAGACTAAGAAACGTCTGGATGAGGTTGAGGCGGCTCTGACTCCTGCACACAAACGCTACGATGAGCTCATGACGCTTATGGCTGATGAGGCTCTTTATAACGATCCTCAAAAGTTTGATGAGTGTATGGCTGAATACCAGGCACTTTCCAAGAAGATTCCTGCTCTTGAGGCTGAGTGGTTAGAACTTTCAGAAAAAATGGAAGCAGATATTGATGAGTAGGTAGTTTTGCCAATCTTGGGTAAAATTGTCTTGTACCTACTGTCTTGTGCTTACTGTTTGTACCTAACGCCTTGTACTTGAGGCTTACGTCTGTACGTGTCCGTCTGTAGTATTTTTGCAGATGTTGAGATAAGGATTGTTGTGCCAACTGCTTTAACGTCAGTTCCATCGCTTTTGACAACGCTTGCTGAATTTGCGCTGGTAATTTTTGCCATCGTGGTTCACGAGGTTGCACATGGCTTTGTGGCATACAAGTGCGGCGATCCTACGGCAAAGATGTCTGGTCGTTTGACGCTCAATCCGCTGGCACACATTGACTTGTTTGGTACGGTTCTCTTGCCGCTTATGCTGGTATTGATGGGTGGACCTAGTTTTGGATACGCAAAACCCGTCCCTTATAACCCCAACTACCTCAAAAATCGTCGTCGTGACGAGATTCTGGTAGCGCTAGCAGGCCCTACTTCCAACATCTTGCAGGCATTTCTCGGCGCACTCTTGTTGCGTTTGCTTAATGCGTTGGCTGTTGCATTTGGTATGGCACTAAATCCGCTGGTACTGTACTACGTTTCTTCACTGGTAATCTTCTATATCCAGATTAACGTGAGCCTGGCTGTCTTTAACATGCTGCCTATTCCGCCTTTGGACGGATCTAAATTGCTGCTCTATTTTCTTGGCGAGAAAAACCGTCAAAAGTTCTATGCTATCGAGCCCTATTGCATGATTGCTGTAGTGGGACTCATGTTCTTTGCACCGGGCTTCTTCTCGTCCATTATCGGGGGCATTTCTAACGTCATTTTGAGTCTGCTTGCGAGAATCATCTAATGTCGTACAAAGTAAACACTGCAACATATTCGGGTCCATTTGACCTGCTACTTCAGTTGGTAAGTAGGCAAAAAGTAGCCATTGGATCCATTTCTATCTCTGAGGTTGCTGATCAGTACCTGGTAGAGGTTGACGCCATGGAGGAACTGGATCTAGACGTTGCCAGTGACTTTGTACTTGTTGCGTCAACGCTTCTGGACATGAAGGCTCATGCTCTGGTGCCTCAAGATGTTTCGTTCAAAAGCTCATATGATGAAGATGAGTATGATGACGAGCTTGACGGCCTTTCTCCTGATGAGGCGCGAGAAGTTCTTATTGCTCGCCTTATTGCCTATAAGCAATTTAGAAACGCTGGTGCTGCACTTGGTAGCCGCATGGAAGCGGAATCATATATGTTCCCACGTTCAGTGGGTCCAGATCCTGATTTCTTGAACCTCATGCCAGACTATCTTGAGGGCATTACCCTCAGAAGCCTTGCCGTCATCTGTGCGGACATTGACTCAAAACGTGAGACATTCTTGCTTGAAGCGGAACATGTGGCGCCAAAAAGGCTTCCAGTAGCTCTGACGGTAGCTTCTGTGGACCGACTCACGCGCTCTAAGGGCAAGGTAACGTTCTCTGAGCTCTTAGACGGTCAAGATACACCAGAAATTGTAGTTGCAAATTTTTTGGCAGTGCTCGAGCTATTTAAGCGCGGTCTTGTTCGTGTTCAGCAGGATGTCATCTTTGGCGAGATTGAGATTGAGCATATTGAAGGCGCTGATTCGTATCAGCTTGATGAGTCAGTTCTTTTGGAACTAGAGGAACTATCTGGTGATGAGCCAGACCTTGAAGGATTTAACTTGTCTCAAAATGCGCTCCAAGACGTCCAGCAGACGCTATTATCGTTAACTCAAACGCCCGATGAAGCACAGAAAGAGACGGAATAACTTATGGCAGAAGAGCTTACCTATTTAGATTCCGAGTCGCTCAAAGGTGCACTAGAATCACTGCTTTTGGTTGCAACAGATGCAATCACCACGGCCGACTTTTCTAAGGTCACCAATGCAGCTCCTGCCGAGGTTGCCCAAGCGCTCAAAGAGCTTGCAGAGGAGTACACGCGCTGCAACAGGGGGTTTCAGCTCAGAGAGGTAGCCGGCGGTTGGCGTCTCTTTACGCACCCAGCTCACCATCAGCTGGTCAGCGATTTTGTGCTCTCCTGGGATACGCGTCGCCTTTCTCAGGCAGCGCTTGAGACGCTGGCGGTTATTGCTTATCACCAGCCCGTTACTCGTGAGGGCGTCCGCGCTATTCGTGGTGTTAACTCTGATGGTGTTATCTCTTCACTTCGCGAGAAAAACCTTGTGCGTGAAGTGGGCAAAGAGTCAGATAGGGGACAAGCAATTCTCTATGGCACAACAGCCCTTTTCTTAGAGCGCTTTGGTCTCAAGTCTTTGCGAGAGTTGCCGCCGCTGGAAGATTTTGCTCCTGATGAGGAGTCCAAGCAGTTTATTCGCGAGAGACTCTCTGGCAGAAGCTTTACTTCAACGCTTGAAGAAGCCGCAGAAGACATTGATGATGAGCGCTCCCTTTTGGGAGACAGCTACGATACGCAAGAGGAAGCATAAGTCGTGGCAGAAGAGCGTATTGTCCCCATGCGCCTGCAGCGCTTTTTGGCGCGCGCAGGAGTGGCTAGCCGTCGTGGCTCCGAGCGCCTGATGACCTCTGGTCGCGTCACGGTAAACGGCCAGGTAGTCACCGAGCTTGGCAGTAAGGTTGATCCGCTGGTAGATGTTGTAGCAGTTGACGGTATTGTCTGCTCAATTTCCGAGAAACCCGTCTACTTGATGCTCAACAAACCTGCAGGGTATCTGACTACTATGAAAGACCCTCAGGGTAGACCAACCATCGTGGACATGGTTCCCACTGACAGATATCCGGGACTTTTCCCTGTTGGACGTCTTGATATGGATACCACGGGTCTTTTGTTCTTCACTACTGATGGTCAGATGGCACAAGAGCTTTTGCATCCCTCAAAGCATGTATGGAAGCACTATGTTGCTCATGTAGTAGGTACACCTACAGAAGAGCAGCTCAATCGCCTGCGTGAAGGTATTGAGCTTGAAGATGGACCTGCGGCTCCAGCGGAGGTAGAGATTGTCTCTGACAACGCCAAGATGAAGGCCCTTCTCGCCCCACAGGGTTTAGGAAAAACTGGTGGAGGTGAGCCAAACGCCCTGGTGAGCGTCACTATTAGGGAAGGCAGAAAGCATCAGGTCAAGAAGATGCTTCTGGCTATTCACCATAGAGTTCTTGCACTCCACAGAGACACGTTTGGGCCGCTCCACCTTACAGGAGTTAAAGAAGGTGAGTGGAGACTTCTCACAAAAGAGGAAGTTGCCGCTCTGGAGCGCACTATTGGTAGAGAGCCTGGTGCTTCTCCCATCATGCCTTTACATGCCAGCAAGTAATTACTAGTCGCACGATTTCTAAACGCACGTCAAACAGCTCAAACACGCCCAGAGAGGAGACACAATGCAGCCATTTGAAGTTCCAGCTCAGGTTCATCGTATTTTGTTTATGCGCCACCCAGAGAGTGTGGCTAATACACAGCGCTTTTTCAGCGGTAGAAGAGACGTTGAGCTTACCGAGCATGGCGTTGAACAGCGAGATCACGCCGTTCGTGCACTTGTTGCATTTCATCCAGATAGAATTTGGACCTCTCCTTTATCTCGCTGCAAAGACATGGCCCAGATGGCTGCCACCGAGCTTGGTATTCCTTGTGAGGTAAAAGACGACCTTGCAGAGATGGATTTTGGCATTCTAGAAAGCAAGCGTTTTGCTGATGCGGAAGAGATTTTAAAGCCGTATGGCCTTACGTTTCCTTGGGCCTCAGATGAAAACGGCCACTCTATACCTGCTCCAGAAGCAGAGTCATATGAGCAGGTACGAAGCAGGTGTCGCAACATCCTAAACGAGTTCTCTGGTCTCTCCGGACGCACCGTGTGCATTTCTCATGGCGGCTATTTGCGCTCTATGATGGCAGAGATTTTTGGCATCCCAGG
>CAUTOT010000069.1:0-6793 GCA_963539765.1 uncultured Atopobium sp.
GTGCCCTTGGGAAGTCTACCATCACCAAACGTTGCACTTGCTTTGACAATTCAAGACTTGAAAACACCGATTCTGCGATTTTTAGCCAAATTAACGTGCAAACCCATCATTGGCGTCACCATTTTGAGGCGTGCCGACCTCCCGATGAGTCACTTCAGGCAGCGCAAGCAAAAGAGCCGCTGGCATCAGCGGCTCTTTTGCACTTTTTCTCAGGTGAGACAGACTATTTGGTGCTTGAAGAACTGTCGGATGTACCTGTGGTGTTAGTGGTTCCTGTGGTACCAGTAGTTCCTGTTGTGCCAGTAGTGGTGTTCTTCTTTGTTGAAGAGTCACCGCCAACGATGCCGCCAAGCACGCGGACTGGCGTAAATGACGTTGCAATCTGGTCACGCAATTCTTTTTGAATGGTGTCATTTGCACCAGTAATGACCATGGTTATGTTTACGCCATCAGAGGACTGCGTCTTTGAGAACGTAAAGGTAAAGATAGGTGTTGCGTCTCCACCAGGCTTAAGGAATCCAAAGAGCTGAGATTTCTGCAGCTCACCTTGGTCGTTTCTATGAACGCTAACGTGATAGACAACGGTGTTGATTCGCGGGTTGAGCAGTGCGTTAATAGCAAACGCCTGAGCCTGAACACTGGATCCTGCATAGCATTCAAGCACGTCTTTTGAGGTGGTGTCGGTAACCGTTACCTCAACGCGACCAGTGTTCTCGTCAGCTTCCTGAACCGAGAAATCCTCAGGGAACTGCGTAAATCCATTACCCCACTCAACGCCTCCGCGCAGAGCGGATGCAACAGATCGTACCGTAACAGATTCAGTTAGATTTGCTGTGTTGGCTCGACGAATAACACCGCAAGAAACCTGCATGAGAACAACAATTACCAGGAAAATCAGGACAAAAAGAACTGCCGTCTTTGTAATGACCTTCTCGATATTTGAACCTGAAGGATCAGATCCCGAGAGCGGATCAACGTCTACCGCTGCAGCTCCACCCTGCCTGCGAGCACGCTCTTGAGCTGCGCGTTCCTCGTTAGGATGACCTGTCTCGTCTACCTTGGTAAACAACTCTTCAGCTGCGTCAGCGTCAAGCGCGCCCTTTTGGCGGCGCGCGAAGCGTGAACGTTCTGCATCATCTTTAGCCATGTAGCTCTCTCATTCAACCTGCATAAACACGCTTTCAAGACGTGCAATGCGTTGACTTTTGATCTTTGGTTACGAGCCGTCGGTTTGCAAACTGCAAGCTGTAAACCGCGTTTCGCAAAGTACCTAATGCTCTATTTTACCGCCTTGCGAGATTTGACGCACCACCAAACTGCATTTGATAGTAATGAGCATAGATTCCGCTCTTTTCTAGCAGCTCATCGTGGGTTCCACGCTCAACTGCACGACCATGGTCGATGGTAATAATCTCATCAGCGCCCATAATTGTCGAAAGTCGATGAGCAATGACCAGCGTGGTTCTATTCTTTGCCAGCTCAGAAAGGGATTCCTGAACCGCGCGCTCGGACTCGTTATCCAAGGCAGAAGTAGCCTCGTCCAGGATGAGCAGCGGAGGGTTCTTGAGGAACACGCGCGCAATGGAAATGCGCTGCTTCTGTCCACCAGAAAGTCTGGTTCCACGCTGTCCTACCTGCGTGTCATATCCATCTGGCAGCGATTCAATGAACTCGGCGATATTTGCGCGCTTTGCGGCAAGTGCAATATCAGCTGCGGATGCCTCAGGGCAACCGTATGCAATGTTCTCCGCAATGGTGCCGTCAAAGAGGTACACGTCCTGTTGGACCATACCAATTGCCGAGCGCAAACTGTGTTGCGTAACGGAGCGAATGTCCTGACCGTCAATGGTGATGCTACCACTTGTAACATCATAGAAGCGTGGCAACAAAGCGCAGGTAGTGGATTTGCCTCCACCTGAAGGTCCAACCAGCGCAACGGTTTTTCCGCTCTCAATATGAAGGTTCAAGCCGTTGATAACATCTTCGGCATTGTTGTAAGAAAAATGAACGTCCTGGTAGATGATATCGCCAGCGGTAATCTGAATGTCGTGAGCATCATGCGCATCTTGAATATCTGGCTGAGTCTCAAGAATTTCCGAGAAACGCTTAAAGCCCGCAAGACCCTTCTGGAACGTCTCGGTAAAGTTCAGAATATTCATGATTGGCGTGGTGAACAGCGAGATGTAGAGCGCATACGTAGCCAGGTCAATGGCTTGCATCTGACCCTGAGCAATCATCCAACCACCCAAAACCAACACGACAGTGTTCAAAACGCCCATCATGCCAGAAATAGCAGCCTGATACCTGCCCATTGCGTGGTACATGTTGGCTTTGGAATCCAAGTATGCCGAGTTACTTGCCCTAAATTTCTTGCGCTCGTGATCTTCTGCCGCAAAACCCTTAACCACGCGAATACCAGAAAGCGAGTCTTCTAGCTGGGTATTTACGTCGGAAATACGCATGCGATTCTCTTTAAAAATACCGCGCATGTGCATGTTGGCAAAGAAATTGAACACCACTAACGCAGCGGCAATTCCAGCAAGTACCAGCGTAAGAGGCACATTAATAAAAGCCAGAATAACAAAAGAGCCAGCAATCTCAAGCAAGCCAATAATCAGATACTCAGGACCGTGATGCGCCGTCTCAGAAATATCAAACAAGTCAGATACCAGGCGACTCATCAGGTCACCCGTCTTGTGGCGATCATAATACGAGAAACTCATGCGCTCGTATGCATCAAACAGGTCTTCTCGCATCTTGCTTTCCATGCGGGCGCCCATGATGTGTCCCCAGCTAATAACAAAGTAGCGGCACAGAAAGTGGACAAAATACATCACGACAAGGCCGACGGCAATAAATACCAGGCTGCCAAGGATGGCATCTTTACCCTGCGTAAACAGTCCCTTTGTGAGCAATCGTAGAATTTGAGGGAACGCCAGCTCGATGCAAGCCAAAATGATGGCGCAGATAGTGTCCAGAATGAACAGGTGCTTTTGCGGAGCGTAATAAGAAAGAAAACTGGCAAACAGCGATTTTCGATGTTTGCCAGGGGCGTTGTTACCAGGTACAGGGCGAGAAGAACGGTCAAGCATGCGTAATTACTCCATAGGCAATCGGTGTGAAATTGAGTCGCAGATAAGAGCTCCAATAATGGTCTTTGCATCCTCGATTTTGCCATCGAGAACAGCATCTACCAGCTCAGATAGGGGAACAAGATCAACGTTAATGAATTCGTCAGCATCTGGGTCTGACCCCTCAAAGGTCAGCTCAGTTGCCATGTAGAGGTGAATAAGCTCGTCAGTAAATCCATCGGAAGTAGCAGTGGTGGTGAGAAAAGCCATCTTTCCCGCCTTCATTCCTGTCTCTTCCAGCAGCTCACGATGAGCGCAATCAAGAGGATCCTCACCTGGGTCAAGTTTTCCTGCAGGTAACTCAACTGTTACACGACCAAGCGCAGTTCGATACTGACGAACCAGACAAATTCTTCCTTCATCCGTCAGCGCAACAATAGCCACAGCCCCGGGATGACGCACAACATCGCGAAGAGCAGTGCGTCCATCAGGGAGAGAAACGCGGAGACGATTCACGTCAAAAATGCGACCAACCCAAACGGTATCTTCGGAGAGAGGCTTTTCTTCCAGAGAAGCGTCGCGCGCGTCTTCTGTACCTGCGACAAAGCTGCGTTTTTGTGGCTCACCTGAATGATGATAGGCGGCATCACCCACAGCAACACGCTCTCCATCATAAGTAAGCGAATTAACCGCTGAGTGCAAATCATTACGAGCAGAGTCAAACACCTCTGGAGTTACCTGCATGTCAGCGTCGAGAATCTCTGGCTCAGTGGACTGCATGTCATCAAACACGTCATTAAACTGAGCGCTGGTCTGATTGCTGTTCCAAGCACCATCCTGCACGTTGGTTTTCTCGTCATTTTGATTTGCCATAGCCACCAACCTCAATTATTTTTCTGGGCGACCTTGAAGAGCCTTAAGTCCAATATCGTGCCTGAGCTGCTTGCCTTCAAAGTTAATAAGGTCACAAGCCTCATATGCACGAGCGCGAGCTTCCTCAAAGGTTGGTGCAAGCGCAGTGACGTTGAGCACGCGGCCGCCTGCTGTGACAATCTTTCCGTCCTCGGTCTGAGCAGTTCCGGCGTGATAAACAGAAACGCCTTCGAGCTGCTGAGCAGCCTCGATGCCGGTAATCTCCTTGCCCTTCTCGTAAGAACCAGGATATCCGGCGCTTGCCAGAACAACAGAAACAGCAACTGTATCGGACCAGGAAACCTGCTGATGACGGAGGGTGCCGTTGTCACAAGCCATCAAAATTGAAACCAAGTCTCCCTCAAGGCGAGGTAAAACTACCTGAGTCTCTGGATCGCCAAAGCGAGCGTTGAACTCAAGAACCTTAGGACCATCTTTGGTCAGCATAAATCCACCGTAAAGGCAGCCGGAATAGTTGATGCCCTCTTTTTTGAGCTGGTCAACAACACGCTGCTCAATGGCAATCATCTGAGAAAGCTCTTCGTCGGTCACAAAAGGAACAGGAGAATAGACGCCCATGCCACCAGTGTTGGGACCCTTGTCGTCGTCGTAAGCGCGCTTGTGATCCTGAGCTGTTGCCAGCGGAACAACGTACGTTCCATCAGTCAACGCAAGCAGCGAGCACTCTGGTCCCTCGAGGAACTCCTCGACAACGACGGTTGCTCCCGCATCGCCAAAATGGCCGGAGAAGCACTCGTGAACACCCTCAAGAGCCTGCTCAAGCTCAGTTGCAACGATAACGCCCTTACCTGCGGCAAGACCGTCTGCTTTAACAACTACAGGAGCGCCAATCTGGTTAACATACGCCTCACAAGACGCCTGATCGGTGAAAGACTTCCATGCAGCAGTTGGAACGTTTGCTCGCTCCATAACGCCCTTGGCAAACGCCTTTGAGCCCTCCATCTGGGCTGCATTCTGGTTGGGGCCAAAGCATGCAATACCTGCCTGGCGAACAGCGTCTGCAACACCCACAACAAGAGGTGCCTCAGGACCAATGACTGCCAGGCCAATGCCCTTTTCCTTGGCAAACGCGACAACCTCATCAGGATTGTTTTGATCAATGGAAGCAACCTCTGCCTGAGCAGCCATGCCACCATTACCTGGAGCAACGTAAATTTTTCCTGCGCGCGGTGACTCCTGCAGCTTTGTCAGGAGCGCGTGCTCGCGACCACCTGCACCAAGCAACAAAATATCAACGGTGTCATTCATAAGTACTCCAGCCTTCTGATACAACGCCTTTGGGATACAAGCAACGCCAACAGAGCCTTCTCCCAGGCTCTTCTTAAACTCGGGAGAAACAAGTCTTTCTGCAATACATTCTGCATCATATTCATTAGTTTTAAGTGGCTTTTTGAGATGCTTTTGTATGCGTTTCTCGCCACTTGAAATTACTACATATTTGAGCTCGCCACGCTTTACAAAACACGCACTCATAAGGCGAGAAATTCTTGCTGCTAGATCGGTAAAATCTGAGGAACGAGCAACCTCTGTACATTTTCCACCAACCAAACGATACAGATACATATCGTTTGAGATGCGCCTATGCAAACGCTCAAGTCGAAGTCGCAACGAAAGCCTGGGGCGTTTGTCCTTGCTTTTATGCAAAGCAACCTTATTCATTGCGATATACATTGTGGCAACTACCTCGGCAAGTTCGTGTGCATATGCACAGGTTGCCTCAAAAGAAGCCCCGGATGCTCTTGCCACGCTTAAGCGCTCAAGCATGATTCCCATGGCGGTAGGCATATTTCCACTATCTACCAGGCAAATTGAGCTCGAAATATCAGGATTGTTCTGACAAGCCTTTTTTGCCGTAAGAAGCGAGTCAGAGAAATCTGCCCACACGTGAAGCGAGAGGGTCTTTTGTGTTCCGGACTCAAAAATACCTCGATAGAACTCTCCCACCTGGTCAGTATCTGAGCTTAGAGCTCCAGGTATTACAGAAACCCCCAGGGCTTCAAGCTGGGAAGCTTCAAGCCCACAGGGGTTATCGCAAACTATTGCAAAAGTCGAGCAGTCCGAAGACGCCACGGGTTACCTCCAGTAGCGGTCGATTGTCTGCTCGCGATCTGGACCAACGGTGATGATAGAAACGCGTACACCAGCAAGCTGCTCCAGGAAGTCAATGTAGTCCTTAGCCTCACGAGGCAGCTGATAGAAGTTGCGAACGTTAGAGATATCGCACTTCCAACCAGGAAGAGTCTCGTACACAGGCTTTGCGTGATAGAAAACGCTCTGGTGCTCTGGAACGGTCTTGTAAATCTTGCCGTCGCACTCATATGCGACGCAGACCTTAATCTCGTCCAGGCAACCAAGAACGTCAAGCTTAGTGATTGCAAGGTCAGTGAGGCCATTGATACGAGCTGCGTAGTTAACAACTACGGCGTCATACCAACCGCAGCGACGCTTACGACCGGTAGTTACACCGTACTCATGGCCAACTTCGCCGAGAAGATCGCCTGTCTCGTCAAAGAGCTCTGTAGGGAATGGACCAGAGCCAACACGTGTAAGGTAAGCCTTTGCAATGCCCAAAACGCGGTCAATGTTGGTTGGACCAACGCCAGAACCAGTTACAGCGCCACCAGCGGTGCAGTTAGAAGAGGTGACAAATGGATAGGTGCCGTGGTCAATATCAAGCATGGTTGCCTGGGCGCCCTCAAAGAGGATGTTCTTGCCAGCCTCAAGCTCTTCATTAAGGAAGAGAGAAGACTCAACAATGTAAGGACGAATGCGATCTGCATAAGGCAGGT
>CAUTOT010000070.1:0-6768 GCA_963539765.1 uncultured Atopobium sp.
GGGTGACCAGTCACAAGGCCAATCAGTGAGCAAGCAACCAGGGGCTGGTGGAACTCCCACTGGTCAAGAATACCTTCCATGCCAGCGAGAAGAGCAACAATTACGACAAGCAGTATTGTGATAGGTGTCATTTCTACCTCCTTCTAGTTACTTACGGGCGCAAAGCTCGGACTTAGCTTTTTTAAGCATTGCCTCAAAGTTCTCTGCGCTGTCTGCAGGAACCTTACGAACATCAAACGTTGTACCGCACTCGCGGATGGCCTCAAGGGTCTTTACGTCGTCCTCATCCATAGCAACTGCGTTGGTAACAACAACTTTGCCAACAGAGTGAGCCATAGAACCAAGGTTTGCTTCCTTGATTTCTACGCCACCCTCAATTGTGCGAAGCATATCTTGAGGAGTCTCAAACAGAAGCATTGCCTTGGTATTGCCAAAACGAGTGTCGTGAGCAATCTCAATAATCTTCTTAATAGGAACAACGTGGACATGTACTCCTGGAGGAGCAGCCTGAACAATCATGGTCTTGCGGAGCTCATCTTGAGCAACACCATCAGAGCAGACAATAATGCGGTCTGGCTTGGTCATCTTTGTCCACGTAGTTGCAACCTGACCATGCAGAAGACGGGTGTCAATACGTGCAAGCACAATCTTAAGCTTGCCGTCACCAATAACAGTACCCGCAGGAATTGCACCCTGAGGTGCTGCTGGAGCAGCAGGAACATCAGTAGGAGTTGCCTCTTGTGGCTCAAGCTCTTCTGGCTTAATCTTGACGCCCATACGAGCTTCAGAGTAAATCTCTTTTGCTACCTCGGCGGCGGTATCTACGCCAAGGCGAGAGCCATATGCTGCAATAAGCATTGGGAGGTTAAGACCAGTAACGGCAACCCAATCCTCTTTACCCTCTTCCTCAAGAACACGAGAAATCTGGTTAAAGGGGGTGCCACCCCATAGGTCAACCAAGAACAAAACGTGCTCTTGATCTTCAAGCGTGGCAATTGCGTCGAGAATCTTCTGGTGCAGGTCATCTGGGCCCATATCAGGAGTAAGCGTTACAGCCACAACGCCTTCCTGTGGTCCAAAAATCATGCCGCCAGAATCTTTGATGCCCTCGGCAAATTTGCCATGGCTGGCTAGAACGATACTAACCACTTCTACCTCCTTCTTTTCTACCTAATAAAACAAATGAAACTGTAAACATAACAATGAAAATAACATTTACTTTTCTGATTTTATTACATATATCTGAAGCGTGTCTTCACTAACCTAACTCTTTTTAGATTATTTTGTTTTTATAATCCAATTTTAGGGCGAGAAGATCTTCTCGCCCTAAAACGAACAAAAAAATGCGGCCAGAAACATAAAGCTTCTGACCGCAAAAATTCTGTATATCGTAGCTAGTTAGCAGCCAACGGACACAAGATCGTGTGTGGACTGAGTAAAGACGTCATAGCCGTCCTCAGTAACAACACCAAAGTCCTCAAGGCGGATACCAAACTTGCCAGGCAGGTAAATGCCAGGCTCATCGGTAACAACAGAACCTGCTGCAATTACCTTGTTCCAACGAGGATTAAAGAATGGGCGCTCGTGAATCTCAACGCCAACACCGTGACCAAGGCCGTGACCAAAGTACTCGCCGTAACCAGCCTCAGAGATAACCTTAACTGCAAGGTTGTGAATGTCAGAGCCAGTTACGCCTGCACGGATAGCTGCAGCACAAGTCTCATTTGCCTTGCGAACAACGTCAAAGACGTGCTGCTGCTCCTCGGAAGGTGCACCAACAACAACGGTACGGGTCATGTCTGAGTGGTAATCCAGGTAGCCTGCACCGTAGTCCATAACAATCATGTCGCCTGTCTGAACCACGCGCTCACCTGGCTGTGCGTGAGGATTAGCACCATTAGGACCAGAAGCAATGATGGAATCAAAGGACAGGGCATCTGCGCCATTGGAGAGCATGTAGTTCTCAAGCTCTGCACGGATCTGCTGCTCAGTGAGGCCAGGCTTGATGTACTCGCAGATGTGGAGGAACGCCTTGTCAGTAATTGACTGAGCGTGCTTCATAAGCTCAATCTCAGCTGGGTCTTTAACAATACGCAGCTCAGCAATATCGCCATGCATACGTGGAAGTAGAGCAGCAATAGAGTGATCGCGCAATGCCTGCTCAAGGCCATCAAAGAAAGCAAGGTCAACAGTGTCCTCAATAGCAACTACGCGAGCACGAGCCTCAGCAACATGTGCAGCAACCCACTCAGTAGGAGTAGTGACCTCCTGGTCAAACTTCCATGGAGAATCAGCACCAAGACGCTCCAAGAATGTGTTGTAGTAACGAGAGTCAGTGTGCATGAAGAGCTCATCCTGCGTAATAAATGCAGTATGTGCCTGCTCAAAGTCAAAGACACGCTCAGCGTCAGTCAACCAACGAAGATCTGGGTTGTGACGTAGAACAACAGCGTCGTAACCCCTCTGAGCCATTACCTCGCGAAAGCGCGCAACGCGCTTTGCAGCTGCCTGTAAATCTGCCATTTCAAATCCCTTCTCGAGATGTTTACAACAAAGAGTTGCACCTTGTGGAGTCGCCTCAGCAAACAGGCTCCTTACTGCAAGATGCGGCGCTTTAATGCGAAGCGTGAGCCTCACACCACGCGCGGGCGTGTTCGGCGAGAAGTTCCTCGTCGACCGATGCTAATCTTACCCTTCCAATAGACATTGGAATCGGCAACATAAAACGATTAGTAGAACGGAAACATTCCTGTTTGAGCGCTTCGATAAGCTGCTCAGAAGTAATGTCACAGGTAACAAAACCAATATTCAAGCGCTCAAGAATCTCGTCTTGGGCAAGCATATCGTCAAAAGAAAGCGCCTCTTTAGCTACTGCAATTCTTGCCGAGAAACGCAGTGCGTCTGCATAAAGTGCAGAAAGAGGCTGATCAGCTGGGATGAGCGGGCGAAGTGCCTCCACAAAAATCCAACCGTAAGGAACAGACTGCTGAATGGCAATAGCTGAAGAATCAGAGAGGCGGCCACGAGTCTTAGTAGACTCTGCCAGCTGCTCTGCAACTATATCGGCAACTCCAGAGGAGAGGTTATCTGCTCTATCCCAAATGCGTCCAAACTCCGCCTCGTTATCAGACATAGCCGTTGCAACCATGCACACCTGGGCAACCTTAGCGTTGTCATCGCAGAGATCCATAACCTCAAGGTCTGCAAAGCAGAAACGAGCGCAAGGCTTAGTGGTAACAAGACGCTGATGTTCAGCGTCAGTATCAAGCGCGCGAGGAGTAATAGACGAGACAATAACTGCTGCTAGATCAAGTGGAACAGTAGCAAGGGAAACTCCCCCGCACCACTTGTGAGCCACGTGGTTAGCAAGAGAAATAACTCCCGAGTGACCCACAGCAACTACCAGGTCATCAGCCGTAAGGTGCATTTCTGCCAAAGCGGACAATACCTGTGCCTCAGTTGCCACGGTAGTTGCTGCCTTGCCATCTTCCACATCTACACGTGTGACGAGAAAACCAATGGTGGTGAGGTCTCTACGCAGAAGTTCAGCGAGGTCTTCATCCGCCTGATTGCTTACAAGAAAAGCGCAGCGATGAGGCCTTCCTACCGCAGTCCTAAGCTCGGTGCCAAAGTTTGAAAGTACGCCTGCACCAGAACGAAGTGCAATAGAGCCTCCAGGAATAGAAACCCACTGTTTAATCTGAACAGGTGGCAGTTCCTCTTCAATCTCATTCTGGACATTGTCACTCATAGAAGTCCTCTTTCCCAAAGCAGCTTGCCAGAATCAATGGCTACCTGCTCAAACGTTTTCTCGCGAATATCAATAGTAATATCAGCGGCGGCCTCATAACGTGGACGCAGACGCCTATAAAGCTGAGTAGCGTTTTCAAAGCTTCCCAAATCAGGGCGTCTATCCGTGCGCTGAATTTGACGAAGCGAGTCAGAAAGATCGCCGTCGAGAAACACAATGACTCCCATCTCGCGCATAAGCGCAAGATTGATGTCCTTCTCGACAATTCCACCGCCGCAGCTTACCAGCAATGACTTCTTAGACTTAAGCGTTTGCAAAACCTCAGTTTCTGCCTGCCTAAAAAGCTCTTCACCGTCATCTTCGTAGATTTCTGCCAGTGATTTACCTGCTATACGCTCTGCTAGGCGATCGGTGTCAACATAACGGCGGTGAAACAGCTCGCCCAAATTACGTGCGAGTGTAGACTTTCCGGCACCCAGAAAGCCTACAAAAAAGATATGATCACAGCCCTCATGTACAACGTATCTTGAATCGCGAAGCTCCATACTCCTCCAGCCTTTCAAGATGATTCTATCATCGAGTTGGAGCAAGTAAACTAAAGCCGTCTTGTTATGACGTAAAAGTTACATTTTTTAAAATGCGGCGCTCTACGTGACGAATGATATTGGTGTACCAAAGATCCTCGGTAGACTGCGGCTTTACCAAAATAGTTGAAACGCCAGCCAAATTACCTGCAATAACATCGGTAAAAATCTGGTCTCCCACCATCACGGTTTGCTCTTTAGTTGCCGAGAAACGCTTCATAGCAGCAGTTAGCGCGCGAGGAAGCGGCTTACACGCAAAGCCTTCTCCTTCAATTCCCAGCTCGTGAGCGCTACGCTGGACCTCATTGAGGTGAATGTTATTGGAGATGAGACAGAGCGTTAATCCAGCCGCATGAGCCTTCTCAAACCAAGCAGAAACCTCTGGCGGCACCATTTTGGTATCTCGGGGCACACAGGTATTATCGCGATCTAAGAGCACAAGTTTAATCCCCTGCTGAACCAAATCCTCTATTGAGATGTGTTCAACAGCAGAAACGTATTGCGTTGCTTTAATCAAGCTCATACCCCCACCAACTATTGCTTGCTTGCGGCTTCACGCTCGCGTGCGTTTTCAATAGCCTGCTGATGCTCCTCATAGGTCTCAGAGAAGACGTGCTCATCGGAGGTAATCCAGAAGTAGTAATAATTGGTTGCTGCTGGATCCATAGCCGCCTTAATAGAGGCATAACCTGGAGAGCAAATAGGCGTAGGAGTCAAACCCTTAAATGCATACGTGTTGTATGGATCGCTTGTCATTGAGCTGAGCTCTTCTGCAGTGGCTTCCCTGCCCAGAGAATAGGCAAGAGTTGCGTCACTCTGCAGGTACATATCGTCATACAGGCGATTGTAGAAGACAGATGCAACCTTAGGACGGTCTTCATCAGTCAGGGCTTCTCGCTCAATGATCGATGCCATGGTAATGATTTGCTCGTTTGTAAGATTCAAGTTGTAACGCTTATTGAGCGTAATGCGAGCAGCATCCAGGTTAAGGTCAGCCGTCTCTGTCTCAAACTGATCAAGCATGGCACGAATGACCGTATCGGCAGTTACGTTGCTTTCCGTAAAGGTATACGTCTTAGGGAACAGGTAGCCCTCAAGAGAATCGTTAGCGTCTACCGCGCCAGCAAGGAACGGATAGTCAGCAACATAATTGGATGCTTTTGCCTGATTTAAGAAATCATCGCGAGAAATACCAAAGTAGTCCTGAACCAAATCCGCAACCTGAGAAACGGTATAACCTTCTGGTACGACAAAGCCACTACCAGGAGCATTAGGGCCAGATATAAGCAGATGTACGATGTCTGCTGGCTTGGTACCAGTGGTAATAACATAGATACCGCTCTTAATTTTCTGCTCAGCATCCTGGCGCTTTACCTGGTTTAAGAACTCGCTCTTAGTTGCAATAATCTTGTTCTCAAAAAGAATCTTTGCTACTTCCTGCGCACCAGCACCATCTGGAATAGTAACGGTAACTTGCTGACCAGCGGTAATTTCTTGTGTATCGGAATTAGCACGAGAAAGCTCTGGAAGCGCTACTTTCCATACAAAGATGCCAAGGGCCGCAACCATGATAAAAGCGATAAGTGTCGCAAAAATACGAGAACGCTTTGAAGCCTTCTTATCTCTATGCTTTACCTGCTTGTTCTTTGCCATATGAGTGACTTGAGCGCTTCTTGAAGAAAGCTTGCCACCGGTAAGTGCAGGCAGCGATCCTGTAGCCTCAACTGAAGGCTGCGTGATCTGTTCCTGCTGAGCCTGCTCTTCCTGAGCCTGTCCTTCTGGTACAGGAGAAGAAAAATGTGCGCCTTGACGACGCGGAGAAGAACCATTGGATAGGGTGGGCATTTAGTCTCCCTTATTCATCTGTGCATCAAGCCATGATTGCAAAAAGAGCGAGGCAGCAACCATGTCAACTTTTCCACGCATGGCTTTTTCAGATAAACCTTGCGCTCGAAGAATCTTCTTTGCTTCCGCAGAAGAAAGTCTTTCGTCTGTAAATTCTAATGGAAGTTGGCAGTTCTTCGCAATTTGCTCAGCTTGAGCGGTAATTTTTTGGGCCTGTGGTCCATCTTCGCCGGCGAGCGTTTTAGGACGACCGCACAAAAGCAGCTCTGGCTCCCAATCTTCAAGCACAGCTTTAAACGTGCGTGCATGTGAGAGCACCTCTTGCGCAGGAAGCACACAAACAGGTGACGCAATAGCACCATCGGGGTCACTTACAGCAACCCCGATGCGAACTTCACCAATATCTAAAGCTAAAACGCGCAAACGTTACGCACCAAGCTTTGTTTTTGCAGCCTCAAGCGCTGCGTCAATTCCTGCAGCATTTGAGCCACCTGCCTGCGCCATTGCTGGCTTACCGCCACCACGGCCACCAACAAGCTCTGCAATCTCTTTGACAATGTCTCCTGCCGAGAAGCCCGCTGCAACTGC
>CAUTOT010000071.1:0-6497 GCA_963539765.1 uncultured Atopobium sp.
GTTCCTTAGAAGCAGAATTTACCCATAGTTAAATTCTTTATATTTCTCTATTCATGTTTAAGCATATTAGATGAAGTTTATGCATAGATATGCATATCAGGTAGTGTGACCGCCTAGCTGCCTGGCTATCTTGATTAAGAACATGTCGATTCTTCGGCAGAACCTACCAAAGCTGCGCTATTTTGTGGGCCAGGCCTAAAAGCCGACGCTAACACGCTGCAGAATCATAATCACCCGCACAGCGGGTGGTTTTGTGTTTCGCGCGCTTCTCGCGCTCAACAGGCTAAAGCCTCGAACAAAAAAGACTCAAGTTTCTAACCTTGGGTCTTATAAATGCTTTAACTAATTTACGAATCCGCTAATTTACTTGACTACTTACTTAAGCACTTCTTAATTTCTTGCTTAAAAACAATGAAACGAGCAAGAAACGTAGCAACTACAGGAATGACCAATAGTGGCGCGACCACAAGAATACCCGCGACAGCCACTCCCTGAGCCGTAACTCTTCTACCAGGTCTTGATAGTATGCTGTTCAAAGTATCGGTCATAGTAAATACAAACGAACCATCGGTAAGCACATACGCAAGTATCAACTCAAGCGAAAATAGAACAACAAAGACAAGCGCCATGGCATTTCCGGTCTTTTTGCAAATAGCAAGCCGCTGGTCAAATGAAAGATCATCTGCCTCGGGGACCTTCTCAAACCATTTAACTGCGCGTTCTTCTGGAGTCATTACGCGTTCTCAATCTCGTTGAGTTCTGCATCAACCAACGTTGCTCCAAGAGTGTTCTTAAAGTGCGAAAGCGCAAACTGATGATTCTCGGACGTCAGCGATGCAACAGCTGGCTCAACAACCTCAATGTGATAACCCAGGTTGTAAGCGTCAACCGCTGTGTGAAGCACGCAGATGTCGGTAAGAACACCAGTCAGGATAACCGTGTTAATGCCACGCTCCCTCAGACGAATATCAAGATCAGTTCCCGAGAAGGACGAGTAATGGCGTTTGTCCATCCAGAACACATGGCTATCGTCTTTATGCTGCTGATAGAAATCATTCAGAGGACCAAACAGGCCTCTACCACTTGTTCCAATAATGTTGTGAGGTGGGAAAAGCTTAGTCTCTGGATGGAAGTTATCCTCTGGGTCGTGAGCATCAATAGCAAAGAAAATATAATCGCCACGATCAAAAGCACACTTTGTAGCCTCATAAATAGCATCTGAAATAGCCTGAGCTGGCTTGCCTGCTGTAAGCTTTCCATCATCTGCTACAAAATCGTAGGTGTAGTCAATCGAAATCAAAGCCTTCTGCATGATAGATCACGCTTCTTTCTTAAGCTCAAAAGAGCAGTCAGTAAAAGAATAGACGCCACCATTGTACAGGTGACGTCTCTGTATTCCACGCTTAACTCGCAAATGTTTTATGTGTACGTACTTGGTGCATTGCGACAGTCCACCTACTTCTTCTGAGAAATAATTAGGTCAACGTTTTCTGTCTTAGTGTCTTCCATACTCTTACCGCCTTTGATGTGGTAGTACTCAACAACTGCGTCTACCTCAGTCTGATCAGCAAGAGGTTTTTTCTGATTTGCACTATTAATTACAAATGCAAAGACCCTCTCGCCGCTCTCAAGATAGTTGGAATCGTTAGCCCATACGGAATTCTCAGAATTATCTAACTTAAAGGTGCAATTAACCCAGTTTTCAGACTTGTTGATAACCTCAAAGACGTAGCCTTCTGAATAACCATCTGGGGATTTAGCAATACCAACATACCTGACATAGAGATCGTCATTATCGATAAGTACCTTGTCCACCTCGGTCTTCAGCTTAAAGCGCATCTTGTATTCGCCCTTAGTAGAAGAGAAGTTATACGCAATAGTACCCTTATCTGCCATTGCGTCAAAAGGCTTGTACTTAAGGCTGGAATAATCACCTGAGGTTTTAGTGATTTGCTTCAGAACTGCCTTGGAGCCATCGGAACCCTCAATAGTCATCTGGCCCGAGGAATCAACAGTTGCTGTGTAGCTTCCAGCGTTGCCAGCAAGAGTGATGGTAATCTTGCCATCGGCATCAACAGACCAGGTAAAGGGCTTCTGAGCACCAAAACGGATGAAATTGCCCGTGCCATCATCAGCAAAGTCATAGCCATAAATTGACTTCATGGATTCTACTGCCGTTGGGTAAACACTCTCGGGAATATCTCCCTGGCTAGGATCACTAATAGACTTTGCTTCCCAAACACCCACAAACGGAGCAAGAGCAGCTTTCTTCTCTTCTGCTTCCTTCTGAGCTGCAATCTCTTCAGAAGATGGTCCGCCGATGTTAGGAGTGCAAGCCGTAAACACAATGCTGGTAGAAAGCACAAGTGTAAGTACAAGCATAAAAAGTAGTCTACGCTGTTTCAAGAAAGTCCCTCCAACACCAAAGCTCTCTAGATTGACAATGTCTTTTCTTAGCGACACTTTTTTGGCAAAGTTCATTCTGCTCAATCTAGGTATCGTATGAGTGCATTATTTATTCTGCGAAATCGTCAAATCAAACTGCTCGGTCTTCTCGTCTTCAAGACTGCTTCCATCTGCAACATGGGAATACTTAAAAGTTCCCTTAGCTTCAGAAAGCTTAGCCAGAGGTACATCTGCGTTGGAGCTATTAACTACAAACTCATAGAATCTCTCGCCAGGCTCAAGAACATTAAGAGCTGTTCCAAACACCGTGGAATCCGAATTATCAATACTAAAGTCATATGAGGCCGTCTTATCGGACTTGTTGATTACCTCAAAAACATAACCTTCGCTTAGACCGCTTGGTGTTGTAGCAATTCCAACATATCTGACATACATGTCGTCATTATCAACAACAACCCTGTTGACCTCGGTAACAACCTTAAAATTCATGTAGAAGTCATCATGGGAGGAATAATTTCCTCCAATAGTTCCCTTACCGGTAAGCGCATCAAATGGAGCATATTTAAGAGAAGAGTAATCACCTGAGGTTTTAGTTACTTGGGTAAGCACTGCCTTGGAACCGTCAGAGCCCTCAATGGTCATTTGCCCTGAAGAATCAACGGTTGCTGTATAGCTTCCAGCATTGCCAGCAAGGGTAATAGTAAGTTTACCGTCGGTATCAGCAGTCCAGGTAAAAGGCTTCTGAGCACCGAAACGGATGAATAGTCCAGTGCCGTCGTCGGAAAAGTCATAGCCGTAAATGGCCTGGAATGTGTCTCTTGCTGTTGGATAGACGTTCTCGGGAATTTCGCCCTTCTTTGGATCACTAATAGACTTTGCTTCCCAAACGCCCACAAACGGAGCGAGCGCAGCCTTCTTCTCTTCTGCTTCCTTCTGAGCTGCAATTTCTTCAGCCGAAGGCCCACCAATGTTAGGAGTGCAAGCTGTAAACATAACGCCAGCAGAGAGCGCCAAGACAAGCGCAAGAACTGGCAGCATTTTACGTTTTTTCATCAAGTGTCCTTTCAGTGGTAAAGGTAAGTATGCTGAAGATATGCGTTCTTTTGTTATTCAGACTTAGGAGGGATGTTTAGGTCAAGCTGTACTTTCTCCCTTTCCGAAACAGGTGTATAGGTTGTTCCGTTATTGTAACCAATAGAAACCTGGGCTTTTGGATTGGAAAGTGCCACAAGAGATCCAGGTGTCTGCGAGACATTAGGAACGAACAAATAGAACTTCTCACCAGGTTGTAAGGAGGCTTGACCAAAGGCATTCAGAGGACCAATTCTGTCTCCAAGAGAGAACTCTCCGTAAAATGACTCAGGACACTTGTTGATAATTTCAAAAACGTAACCTTCTTGAGAGCTTCCTGGTACCTGAGCGATAGCATACAGATTCATATACAGCTTATCTGTATCGATAAGAACTTTATTGACCTCTCGAGTTATTTCAAAATTCTTGAACTTGAGATCGTCATACCTAACCATGGTTGGTAGGGTACCTTTATTGGTAAGTTGGTCAAATGGCTGATAGGTAGCACTTGCATAGTCTCCAGCAGTAGTTGAAATCTGCTTAAGCTCGGCGTCAGTCTCATCGTCGCCTGTGCCCTTGAGCCTTAACCTGCCAGTCTCAGCTTCAATCTGTCCCGTAAAAGATCCCGCAGTTCCCTCAAGGGTAACTGTAATCTTACCTTCTGCATCAACAGTCCAGGTAAAAGGCTTCATTATGCCAAAGCGAGTAAACAAGCCAGTTCCATCCTCAGCAAAGCTGAAAGCATAAATTGCATGGAACTGTTCTTTATAATCGTCGTAGGCTTCTCCCTCCCTCAGGTTTCCTAGTCCGGGTTCAAAGATGTCATAAGCTTCCCAAACACCTACGATCTGACCAGCAGACTTTTTGTTTCCTGCGGGGCTGTTATCCCCTGATGAGCATGCGCTAAGCACTGCACTTACAGAAAGCACCAGTGCAAGCAGGCATCCTAACAGCATTTGACGCTTTTTCATAAGACCTTCTTCCATACGTGCAGCGATATCTAATCAACTTTTAGCTGTTACTTGCTCTGCCCAGTAGGCAAATCAAATGTCACGGTTTTCTCGTCATTATGAAGGGCGCCATTGCTAGAGTGGTCATACTCAAGAGTGCCTTTTACATCCGTGACTTCAGAAAGTGACTTATCTCTACGTTGGTCATTAAGAACATATTCATAGACTCTCTCACCTGGCTCTAACACGTTAAATCCATAAGCCCAATAGCCATCGGTTGGATCTTGAATAGTAAATTGATAGCCGGTTGTATAAGGAGTTCTATTAATAACCTCAAAGACATAGCCTTCAAAACCCTTGAGGTCTTTAAGGGAAGCTATGCCAATAAGCCTTACATAGAGCTCATCGGTATCAACAATGACCTGATCAAGCTCAGTGGTGATATTAAAGCGTAGTTTATTTTCATGCGATGACTTGTTTTTAGAAATGTTGCCTGTTCCTGTTAATGGATTAAAAGGCTCATACCTAATATGAGAATAATCACCTGAGGTCTTGCTTACCTGAGTAAGGATAGCTTTAGAACCATCAGAGCCCTCAACGGTCATCTGACCTGAGGAATCAACGCTTGCTGTATAGCTTCCGGCATTACCTGCAAGGGTGATAGTAAGCTTTCCATCGGCATCAACAGACCAGGTAAAGGGCTTCTGAGCGCCGAAGCGAACAAACAAACCAGTGCCATCGTCAGAGAAGTCATAGCCATAAATTGCTAGATAAACATCTCTAACATCTTTGTACATGTCTTCAGTGACTGTGCCCTTATTTTCATCTTCGATTGACTTGGCTTCCCAAATGCCTACATAAGGAGCAAGAGCAGCTTTCTTCTCTTCTGCTTCCTTCTGAGCGGCAATCTCTTCAGGTGATGGTAAACCAAAAATATTAGGGCTACACGCAGTAAATACAACACCTGATGAAAGCGCAAGGACTAGTGCACAAGTCAGTACTAGTTGACGTCTTTTCATTAAGCATCCTTTCAGTGGGAGCAGTGCAAAATTAAAAAATTTAAGCCCGTACTATCCAATATGTTACAATAAATATCTCAAATAGGATAATTTTTATATCCTGAATGGTTCTACCAGCTACAAGGAGGACGCTTTATGTCACTTCCAACTCCACCAGAAGCACCACAAAAACCCGCTCAAAAACAGGAAATTCCAGGTAACGTTTATCTTTACGATAAAAACGACACCTCCCCAATTCCTCTTACTTACGATGTAATTGATTTTGGTAAACCTCAGGGAGGCGCTAGTCCTCTTGTTGGTTGGGCAACTGGTGCATTTTTTGCTGTTGGTGGCCTCTGGAATTTCTTTAATTTAAATGGCGAGGGAACCATCTTTGCAGGAATTCTTTTGTGCGCCATTGGTGGCCTACTTATTGCAGCTGGTTTCTTTATGAATGGCTACAGCATTATTGCTAATGCAAATGGATTCAGGTCTGGAACAGCCAATAGCGGAGAAGTTACCGAATGGCCTGTTGATCGTGGTTACTTTACTGTTAAAGTCCGCGTTGGCGCTAACAAGACAGCTCGCATGGCCATGAACAGCGCAACTTTAACTATTACTAGACCAGATAACCTTCCTCTTTCTGTTCAGCAAGTTACCTTCACTGGTTCTAACACTGCTGAACTTAAGCAGCACTGTGAAGTACAGGCTGACCGCATCTGGAACTGGGCTGTTGCAAAGGGATATATTTTTTAGCGTATCCTAAAGGCTCGTTTAACCGCGAGCCACAAATTGCTAAAAAGAATGCTCCTAGGAAATGAACTGCCTCCCATTTCTTGGACATAAGAAATAGGAGGTAGTTCATATGCGGGTGATTATGATTCTGCAGCGTGTTAGCATTGGCTTTTAGGCCTGGCGCACAAAATAGCGCAGCTTTCTTCTGTTCTGCTGAAGAATCGACATGTTCTTAATCAAGATAGCCAAGAAGCTAGGCGGTTGCACTACCTGATATGCATATCTATGCATAAACTTAACCTAATATGCTAGAAAATGAATAGCGTCATATAAAAGA
>CAUTOT010000072.1:0-6463 GCA_963539765.1 uncultured Atopobium sp.
TGGGAGAAACCTCATCAATTCTTTGGACAAGAAATGCTGCTTCATCAATTTTTGCATTGCTTGACTGACTTACTTCAATAACTCGCTGAAGCTCAGTAACTGCAGCATGGTAAGCATGCAAAGCGTCTACATACTCTGTCTGGTAAGACTGAATATCTGAACCAATCCATGCGTCCAGCATGCCGACATGATTCTTTACATCAAGTAATCTTTGGTGCTCATGCTGACCACACAGATCAATTGATGTTCCAATGCCTCCAGCCAGCTCTTTAACTGATGCCATATGGCCATCAATCTCTACCCTGCCTCTGCCGTCAGCAGAGACTTTTCTAGAAACCACTACTCCTTCTTGATCTTCTGGAGAGGTAAAGAAACGCGCTTCAACCCTAAGGGCATCCGTTCCTTCTCTGACTGCAGAAGCATCTGCACGCTCACCAACTAAGAGCTTAATAGAAGATAAAAGAGCAGTTTTACCAGCACCCGTCTCTCCTGTTAAAACTGTTAAACCTGAGGCGGGAGCAAGAGAAGCATCTTCAATAAGTGCAACATTTTGCACGCGAAGTTCATCAAGCATATATGACCTGCTTACTGACCAGTTTTACCGTAAAACACGCGAGAAACTGAACGATAGAAACTATCAGCGCTTCTATCAAGCAGAATAATGTCTCCTGGTCCACGGCTAATACGGGCTTTGGTAGCCATACCCTCCTCTGGATGCTTGATGTTTTGTCCATCAGAGAAGAAGTGACATGGTGCAGGTCTATCTTTTGACATGGTGATTTCAACCACATCAGAAGGTGAGGTAAGAAATGCACGAGCCAAAATAGTATGTGGTGCAATTGGCACACAAACCATTCCTGAGAACTCTGGTGTAACAATAGGACCACCAGCAGCAAGAGCGTAACCAGTAGATCCAGTTGCTGTACTAACTACAAAGCCATCGCCACGAAGCTTATCAATATGGTTGCCCGATACAGAAACCGTAAACTCAACCATATCACCCGCTCCACCCCTGGAAACAGCAAAATCATTGAGCGAGAAGGTCTTCTCGACGTAAGTTTCTCCAGAAGGAAGCTCATATTCTGTTTCTATTGCAAGCGTTGCTCTTCTAGAAACGTGAAGCTCTCCTGCAAGGGCGTCAGCTACCATCTCAATCATTTTGTTAGGGGTTGCACTGGTCAAAAAGCCAAGGTGACCGTACGAAATACCCAGGATTGGAATTTCTGAATACTCAACAATTTTGGCAGCTCTCAGAAGTGTTCCGTCTCCACCAAGAGAAATAACAAGCTGACAATCAGAGCAGTCTACAACTTTATCTGGGAACAGCTTTTTATCGTGTGCCCACTGGACATCACATCCCTGCTCAAAAAGCCATTCTTCAAGTTCACGTGCACCAGAAACAGCAACTTCTCTTGAATAATTTGGAACAAGAAGTACCTTCACGCAAACCACTCTCCCGATTTTGCTTGACTGCACAACTGAAGCAGTTAAACGTCTGATTCGATGTACTTAGTATACCTAAAAACCTACGAACAATACTACAAAATAGAACATTCGTTCTATTTCACTATTTCTACAGAATGGTTCAAAACCACTGAAGCAAGATCTAAATCGTACGACCCTGCTCCAAGCTGACCAAACAGTAAATATTCCACATTACCCTTAGCGCCGTGAATAGGACTTTCACACGCGCCCAAAGGACCCATATGAGCTTCTTTGAACGCATCGGCAACCTTTTGCAACGTATGTAGGCGAACGGACGAATCAGTCACAATGCCACCCTCGCACACTTCTTCTCTCTTAGCTTCAAACTGCGGTTTGACCAGCGTAACAAAAACTCCTTCAGGAGCTAGAACATCTAACACAGAAGGAAGAATTGACAGGATTGAAGTAAACGATACGTCGCACACCGCTACATCAAAGACATGAGAATAGTCCAATTCCGGCAGCGAAGTTATATTTGTTCGTTCGAGCAGCTCAACCCTACTATCGTTTCTTAGCGACCAATCAAACTGCGCATAGCCAACATCAACTGAGGTAACCGAAGCGGCTCCATTTTGAAGCAGGCAATCGGTAAAACCACCAGTTGAACAGCCAATATCTAAGCATTTTTTATGTTGTGCCGTAAAATCAAAAACTTCAAAGGCCCGCTCGAGCTTAAGTCCGCCTCTACTCACATATGGAATAGCGCCTTTTACGTGCAGAAATACTCCCTCAGGAACAAGCTCTCCTGCTGAGGTCAGTCTTCTATCGCTCGTAGAAACATCGCCCGCAAGAATTGCGCGCAGCGCAGCCTGAGTATCTTTGAAAAATCCTTGCCTAACCAGCTCTTTATCAAGCCTTTGGCGAGAAACACGTTGAGCCACTAGTGCTCATCGCTTTCTGAAACTGCATCATCAGACGACGTTTCATCTGCGGCTGAAGCCTCAGCCTGCTCATCAGAAGTCTGCTCATCAGAAGCAGCTTCTTCGTTGGACGCTTCTCCTGCAGCCTGAGCCTGAACCAGACGCTCTTCCTCTTCTGGCGTAAACTCTGTGGTGTCAACCATGTTGACAGCCTTTGAACCTAGAGCAATTGCCTCATCAAAGAGGTCAAGAGAATGCTCCAGCGAGACGTTTTTATCGCGAACTTGATCAACAATTGAATCAAGTCTTGCGGTTATCTGGTCAAAGCTCTGATATTCAGACGTATCGATTTTTGCCATGTCTACTCTGCATCTTCCACAGAGCTCTCTGGCTCTTCTTCAGAAACGTCCTGCTCAGCAGGCTGCTTATGGCACAGAGAATAAATGTCTTCTCCAGCCTCAATGTCATCAACAATACGACCAAGAACGCCGTTAATAAAGCGAGGAGAATCATCGCCGCAGTAAGCGCGAGCAAGGTCAACTACCTCGTTAATAGCAACAGCTACATCAACCTCAGGAACCTCAAGAATCTCGTAAAGAGAAATTCTTAGGAGATTGCGGTCTACAGAAGGCATGCGATCAATTGCCCAGTCTTTTGAGTAAGCAGCAATGATGTCATCAAGATCATCTCTAATGCCATCTGCTCCGACTGCCAGTGACTGTGCATACTCGTCAAGAGGTCCCTCGGAGAGCGTGTAGTCTCCGTCGAGGACCTCAAGAACGCTGCGATTAGTGGCTTCAGCCTGGAATAAAAGCTGTAGTGCTTGGCTACGGGCGCGGGTACGTCCAAAAAACTTAACGCTCAAGCCTACTCCTTAGGAAAAACAAGGCTGTCAATGTAAACATCAACGGAAGCAATGCTGACGCCAATCTGCTCATTTACAGCAGTTGCAACAGCAAGCCTTACCTCAGAAGCAAGCTTTGTGAAAGGATAGCCATAGAAAACGGTAAGGTGAACTCCAAGATGAAGCTGACCGTTCTCCACACCTGCCTCTACAGCCTTCTCTGGAGCAAGGCTTCTGCTGGTAAAGACGTTAATAAGGTTGGATGCCAGGGTATCGTTTCCGCCAACGGAGGCAACACCTTCAACACTTCCAGCTGCGCCGGAGACAACCGTTGAAATTACATCTTTTGAGATGCCGATGCCTGCTATACGAAGCTCTGTTTCAGCCATGTCTACCCCCTAAAAAGACAAACTGTCTTTGAAATAATTACTCAATACTGTTGGATGCTTATGCACCCAAAGAGAATGCATTAAACGCGAGAAACAAACTTGCCGTCGCGAGTGTCAACCTTAATGCGCTCACCCTGGTTCAGATACATTGGAACCTGAAGAGTTGCACCAGTCTCAATGGTTGCTGGCTTAGTACCACCCTGGACGGTGTCGCCCTTGAAGCCTGGATCGGTCTCAGTAATCTCTGCCTCAATAAACATTGGAGGCTCAACACCAAGAAGCTCAGTGTCTGCATAAAGAAGCTGTGCGTTATCGTTCTCCTTGAACCAGACGCTCTTCTCGCCAATGAAATCAGCAGGAACAGCTACCTGATCGTAAGTCTCATTGTCCATGAAGTAGAAGGACTCGCCGTCGTTGTAGAGATACTGCATCTCTTTGGTGAGCAGAAGAACGTTCTCAAACTTGGTGCCAGCGTTGCAGGTCTGATCAATAACGCGACCAGAACGAAGGTCACGAATCTTATAGCGGACAAAAGCGCCGCCCTTACCTGGCTTTACGTGCTGGAACTCAACGATGGTGTAGTACTTATCGTTAATCTTAAGGCCAAGGCCGTTCTTAAAATCTGCGGTGCTGATAGTTGCCACGTCTAACTCTTTTCACTCGATAAAGTCGCGAGAAGAACGTGAATTTTCAAACTACCCGCGACACGTATATGCATGTTGGATTTTATCAGTTTCACGCCTTCCGTGCTGGCGGCTCTTGTGAAAATGCAAAATTTGCTTACTTCTTTTTAATAAAACTCTCTTTAATAAGGCGAGGAAGCTGTGGAATTGCCATAAGTCCATGCTTAAAGACAAACCAGAAGTTTGGAGAACGCACGAGTTTCTCCTCCCCTATATAGGCGCGAATTGCCCTCAGTGTTGCTTTATTGTCTCGCGTAGAAAACGAGTAGTTACCATTGCTTTTAGTAAAAATAGCAAAGCGAGAAATGCTTTTGGTACGTCCCATAACTGAGGCGGCCACATGATCTATCTGATCCCAGGGAATCTGGATGTAATCTTCAGGATTTTTTTGGTTGTAGAACTCAAAGGCCTTATTACCAATAAGAATATCGCCATACGTAGCTAGCCCGTGGAATGACGTTGCCTTTGCGGTGAAATCGACCGTACTGTTTTGAGACTGAGCCATACAATCCTTTCAAAAATGGGTCGCACCCATTATAGAGCGCGACCCATATTCGTGCGAAGTTGAGTACTAATGCGTACTCTTACTCATTACATAAAGCCAAGGAGTCGACCAATAATACCAACGGCAAAGAGAGCCAGGATGATAGCAATTGGAGAGACCTTCTTCTTAAGCAGTGAGCAGCAAAGCAGTGTCAGACCAACAGCTGCCAGTCCAGGAACAAGCGAGTCAAGGTTGGACTGCAGTGTGGTTACCTTGACTGGGTCAAGGCCGTTTGGTCCAAGTGCAGCGTAAAGCTTTAATGCCTGGTGCATTCCCTCTACTCCTGAAGGAATGCTTGTCCAATCAATGTAGGCGCCTGCCTGCTGAGGAATGGTAGAAACAACTGGGGTAAATGAAATTGAAACCCAGCGCTGTACCAGGGCACCAATGATAAACATACCAAGAATAGAAGCACCCTCGGTAATCTTGCCCAGCATGCCGCCAGAAAGATCGGAAGAAATTGAAGCGCCTGCCTTGTAGCCAAACTCCTGGGTGTACCACAGGAAGGAAAGGCGGATGACGTTCCACAGAACAAAGAAGAGAATAGGGCCAAGTGCAGAACCACCAGCGGCAATAGATGCGCCGAGTGCTCCAAGAATTGGACGGACGGTAAACCAGAAGACTGGGTCACCAACACCAGCTAGAGGACCCATCATGCCTACCTTGACGCCCTGAATTGCAACGTCGTCAATAGGCTCACCGTTAGCACGTCCCTCCTCCAGTGCAAGGGTAACGCCCATGACTGGTGCAGAAACATAAGGGTGAGTGTTGTAGAACTCAAGGTGGCGCTTAAGAGCTGCTACCTGATCTTCTTTTTTTGGATAAAGCTTTTTGATGGCTGGAATCATTGAGAATGCCCAACCACCGTTCTGCATACGCTCGTAGTTCCAAGAACCCTGAAGGAACTGATGACGAAGAGCAACAGACATGCGGTCTTTCTTAGAAAGCTGAATCTTATTCTCCATTAGTTTCACGCTCCTTCAGAATTAGTAGTTGTCAATAATATCGCCGAGCGGATCACCAGATCCGCCGCCTGCGCCGCCACCCTGCTTAGCAAGGTCTTTAAGACCAATGTAGAGAATAGCGAGGCAAACACCGATAACACCAAGAGCAATAAGAGTGAGCTGGTTAATAGCAGCAAAGACAAAGCCCAGTGCAAAGAACGGCCAAACCTCACGAGTAGCCATCATGTTAATGACCATTGCGTAACCAACAGCAGCAACCATGCCGCCGCCAACTGCCATACCACCAGTGAGCCACTTAGGCATTGCGTTCAGAGCGTCAGTGACAATAGCTGGATCAATGAAGCAAAGAGCAGCTGCAGGAACAGCAATACGTGCGCCCTGCATGAGGATAGCTACAATGTGCCAACGCTCGATTGCAGCAAAATCGCCCTTCTCGGCAGCTGCATCCATAGCATGGACAATACCAGTTGCAATAGTACGAGCAATCATGGTGAGGAACAGGCCTGCTACTGACAGAGGAATTGCAAGTGCAATAGAGGTGTTAATAGCAGCGGTGGTGTCAGTATCTCCACCATTCAGTGCCAAAACCATAATAATTGCGGATGCAACAGATGCCAAAGCTGCGTCTGGTGCAACTGCAGCTCCGATGTTTGCCCAGCCAAGAGCAATCATCTGAAGAGAACCGCCGAGGAT
>CAUTOT010000073.1:0-6430 GCA_963539765.1 uncultured Atopobium sp.
GCTAACACGCTGCAGAATCATAATCACCTGCATATGAACTGCCTCCCATTTCTTATGTCCAAGAAATGGGAGGCAGTTCACTTTGTCGTTTGCGGTCGATTGATTTTCTCGCCCGTTGGGTTTCTCGCCGTTGGAGCTTAAGCCCCCCCCTTTGCGGCGCTTATTTCATTGCAGCAAGAGCCTTTTCCCAGGCTGCAAGCGAGTCCACGCAGGTCTGGTACGCAACGCAGTAACTCACGCGCAGCCAGCCTGGGCAACCGAACGAGTCGGATGGAACAGGGAGCAGCTCAAACTGCTTTGCCACATCGCAGAACGCCTGAGCGTCGCCACCAGGAGCACGAACCCACAGATAGAATGCACCATCAGGCTGGATGTACTCATAACCAAGCTTGGTTAGGCCCTCGGTCAGAACTTCTCGATTCTTTGCGTAGGCTTCAACATCTGCTGGCTCATCAACACAATCGATAATGACGCGCTGGAAAAGCGCTGGCGCACAAACAAAGCCCAACAGTCGAGCGGCACCCGCACAAGCTGCGTAAATCTCCTTCTGCTCCGGATTAGTCGCAGGTACCAGCACCCAACCAATACGCTCGCCAGGAAGCGAGAGGGACTTGGAGTAGGAATAGCACACAATAGTGCGCTCGTAGACATCGGGGACCCAAGGAACCTCAATATCGCCAAAAACAATCTCACGGTAAGGCTCATCGGAGATAACGTAGATGTCTGTGCCCAGCTCAGCGGAGCGTTTACGGAGCATATTGGCAAATGCATCCCGGTTTTCTCTGGTGTACACAGCGCCAACAGGGTTGTTTGGAGAGTTGATAATCACCGCGCGAGTCTTAGGCGTAAGAGCTGCGCAAACCGCGTCAACATCAATCTGGAAGGTTTTCTGGTCAGCCAAAACCTCAACGCAGGTAGCCTGCGCATGATCAATCCACACGCGATACTCAGGGAAGTATGGTGCAATGACAATAACCTCTTCACCTGGAGAAACAATGGAATTGAGCGCCATAGAAACGGAAGCTGCAGCTCCACACGTCAAGATGAGATCGTCTGCCTGAGCTGCGTGATCTCCAAAGCGACGTCGGAGCGACGCGGCAATTGCCTCCCTGGCCTGGGGAATGCCGATTGCAGGTGTATAGCTGTGAACCTGCTGGGGAGGTAATTGCATTGCTGCCTCAATAGAGGTGCGAACAGACTCAGGAGCAGGCACGGAAGGATTGCCAATTGAGAAATCAAACACATTCTGAGCGCCAATCTCAGCGCGACGCTGTGCTGCGTAGCCTGCAATCTCGCGGATTGAGGACTTTTCCGCTCCGTACGCAAGACTTTTCTGGTTGACCATGGTTTCTCGATTCTCTCGAAGCCTACAGTAACTACCTGGTAAAACGTTGGCGTTGGGGTCATAGATACTGCCGTGACGCGTCTAGCCGCGCACAACCTTTGATAGATAGCATATTGGGCGAGAAAATCGATCTTCTCGCCCAAGCTTTAAAAGTTTTAACAAATTTGTATCTATTGCACGGGTTTTGCTGTGAACCGCGCAATCTGAACGCAGACTCCGCGGACTTGACCGCGAACTTGACCGCGCGTTTGACCGCAAGTTTGACCGCCCGACCTCAGCCTATTCGTAAACGGAAGGCTTCAGAACGCCAACAAATGGCAGGTTGCGGTAGCGCTCAGCATAGTCCAGACCGTAACCAACAACAAACTTGTCAGGTACGTGGGTGCCCACATAACGAGGGTCAATAGCAGGGCGTTTGCCCTCAATGTCCTTGACCAGGAAGGCAGCAATCTCGATGGACGCGGGGTTACGAGACTTGAGCATGCGCACCAGGTAAGAAAGGGTTAGGCCGGAGTCCAGGACGTCCTCGACGATGATGACGTGACGACCCTCAATCTTAGTGTCAAGATCCTTTACGATGCGCACAACGCCGGAGCTCTTAACACCGTCGCCGTAGCTGGAAACAGCCATAAAGTCGATGGAGAGCGGGCACTCAATGGCGCGCATGATATCGGCCATGAACACAACAGCTCCGCGAAGAACAGCAATGACCAGGGGGTTCTTATCCGCGTAGTCACGCGTGATCTCTGCACCCACCTTCTTGACGATGTCCTTGATGTCCTGCTCGTCAAGTAGAATCTCCTGAATATCAGGGTGAAGCTCCGCCATTACTGGCTCCTCTCAAATGGCTTGTTTCCAGAATAGATGTTCAATTCTAGCAGCTGTTTTGTATCTTGCGTACATTTTACTCGTTCATCGGGACGAATTCCCGCAACCCACACTACATGTCCACGAATATTTGTGCGCACAATAGGCATCATACTCCTGGATTCAACGGGCACGCCTGCCTCGCCCAGCAGGTCAGAGATCTTTTTTGACTGCCCATGCATGCCCAGGGGTTGCATGGTGTCCCCCGCCTCGGGTCCCGAGACCCACAGGCTGCCGCCGTGAACCGGATCTACCCCACAGGCGCGTGCGTCGAGAAGAACCGACTCACCCAACCACTCCTGGCTATGCGCGGTTGCATAGGACACGACGTCAAAGCCGTGCTCCACAGGGAGAATACGCGCTGAGAGCACTCGGCCGTCTGCCAGCTCCAGTGTTCCCGGGACCGCAAGGTGCTCGCCAAACGTTGATGTGGTAGGCGACGTAGCTGCTGGTTCACCGCTGGCCGCAGCCACGCCACCGGCGCCCGCCGTGCCCGCGCTCCTTGCGGCGCCCGTGAACGAGAATGTCACGGTACCCAAGCGAACGCGCGCCTCAAGGTTCTGTGGCAGGTTAGCTACGCCAACTCCCGCGGCAACTGCTTCAAGCACAGCATCTACGTGCCTGAACTCTAGCCATGCCTCGGGAATCAGCTGCCTGGCCACAATCCTCACCACGCGACGAGCGATCACTACATCGGTAGAACTTAGCTTTAACGCGTCAAGTACCAGCAAAGACTCGCTCTTGCGCAGCGTAATCTGCCTGAGCTTGCGAGCAGCCTTCGCCTCAAGATAATCGTCTTCGTCGGCCATCAAATCCGCAATTTTGCACACCGTTTGCACCAACATCGGGTTTCTCGCTTTAAGGAGCGGAAGCACGTTATGGCGCATATACGCACGTAGATAGTGGGTATCGGTGTTTGTGGCGTCCTCGTGCCACTCCAGGTTGCGAGCCTTCAGCCAGTCTTTGAGCTGGTCATGCGTGTAGTCGAGCAGCGGACGATAAATCAGCCCACGATGCCTAGGAATCGACGCCAGGCCGCTCATGCCGGACCCGCGCATCACGTTCATCATGAACGTCTCCGCGCGGTCGTCAGCCGTGTGCGCCGTCAAAATCTTTGCCTTCTGGCGAGAAACCCCCTGCTCAGCGCAAAGTTTTTGGGCGAGTTCTCGCGCAGAGTCATACCGCACCCGACGACCAATATCTTCCACGTTGCCGTCACGCTCCTGCGCGAGCTTTGCCACGTCCACGCTCAACACGGTGCAGGGAATGCCTAACGAGTCGCAAGTCTCTTGAACAAAGCGCTGGTCAGCATCCGCGTCCGCTCCGCGAAGCAAATGATTGACGTGCAGCACATGCAAGCGCTCTTTTGCGATGCGCGCAAGTCCTGCGTCGTCTCCAAGATCAAGCGGCTCCGTTGCTGCCATGTGAAGCAGCGCCATCGAGTCAGCTCCGCCCGAGACCATAAGGATGACGGGCGCGGCTGCCTGACCACGTCGCGAGCCCTCTACCTTGCCTCGGCGCTGACCTTCCGCCTGGCCTTTTGCGACGAGAGCGTTCTTTTTATTGAAGTATGCGTGTACGGATGGCACTTAGCACCAATTTCTGTCCGGTGTGTTTGTTACAGTTATACCCGAAAGTTACTCAGTAGAAAGAAATTCATGAATCCCACGTTTCGCCTACATATTCTTGCCAGCGGATCAAAGGGCAACTGCAGCCTGTTAGAAACGCCTGATGGTCTCATTATGATTGATTGTGGAATCTCTAGAAAAGAAATTCTGCGTCGGTCTAAAGAGTTGAACGTTAGCCTGTCTGAGCTCGTAGCTATCTTTATTACGCACGAGCACACCGATCATGTCGCAGGTCTTTCGGTTGTCAGTAAAACTTTTGATGTTCCTGTGTTTGCTACAACAGGAACTGCCGCCGCGCTCTCAAGAAGAAGCTCCTGTTCAAACGTCACCTTTACCCTCGTTGACCAGACGGGCTCTGTCCATATTGATGCTGCGCCAGACATCGAGGTAAGCGCCTTCCCCACCTCGCACGATGTTTGCGAGCCTATTGGCATGCGCTTTGATTATCTTGCTGGTCCTGATAGGCGCATCGTGGACTCCGTGGGTTATTGCACCGACACAGGTATTTTGACGCCCAAGGCTCTCGAGTGCCTCTCTGACGTGCGCCTTCTTGCTATCGAATCCAATCATGATGAGCATATGCTGCTCACGGGTCCCTATCCGTACGTGCTCAAGCAACGCGTCCACGGAAACTCCGGTCACCTATCAAACGAGTACACCGCGCAAGCGTTACCGCAGCTTGTTGGCCCAAATACCCGCTGCGTGATTGGCATGCATCTTTCTCACGAGAATAACCGTCCAAGCATCGCAGTTAGAACGCTTGCTGAAGCGGTTGGCGCACAGCCTCTCAACGATGGGTTTACCGAGGCGCAAACCCCCGACGGCTCTCTTGCCATCTGCGTGGCAAGCCAGGACTGGCCGATGTCGCTCTAAGCTACACGTGTACGCGCTGACACGCCGCGCGTCCCAGGCTCCGCGCCCCAACAGCACGTCCAGGCTTGTGACAACAAAAAAGCGAGAAAATCTTGGAGCTCCAAGATCTTCTCGCTATGCGAGGTGCCTGTAATCGGGCGTTGAACAGGCACGTCTAGCCGTACGCCCGGCTGCAGCTATACGTGCCTGGCAGGTCAACTACCAGGCACCTTACTGCCTGAGTAGCAGCTTGACTGACCGCCAAAGCCGCCGCTCAGAGCACTAGTGTTAGTCGATAGCAATCTTTGTGACGCTAGCCTGCTGATCCTGCTTTGGAACAGTAATGGTCAAGATGCCGCCATCAAGCTTTGCAGTTAGGCCCTCTCGAGCTGCGTCCTTCAGATACACGCCACGAGTTGCCTGCCACTCAGAAGACTCTTTGTGCAGGTAGTTCTTGGCCTTCTCCTCCTCGGACTCCTTGCGAGTAGCAGTGATTGAAAGCCTGCCCTCATTGAGCTCAACGTCGATGTTCTCCTTAGAAACGCCGGGGAGCTCGGCCGTTACCACGTAAGACTGACCTGCATCCTCAACGTTCATAACAAAAGCGTCGGACGAGACGGAAGACAGAGCTGAATAAGGCGCGTCAAAGAAAGAATCAAATGAGCCAAATGGCCACGTGCTCAGATTCCTTGCAATACGATCATAGGGAACTACGTTCTTCATAGTAACCACTCCTTTACTGGTAGATGCCGTTATTGGCACTTCGTTATTCATCATTTGTTGTACCCTGATTGCGCAAATTTATACAACTTTTTATAAAATTTCTAAGTCTATATGACTGAGATTGTCCTGCTGATATGTACAGCAGGATCATGCGCGCAGCGACGCCGATTCACCAGGCCGTCTCACACGCTCTTCTCGCAACCGTTTAAATATCCGAGCAAAACTGTGCAGGAATACACGAGCTGCGGTATCATGTTTTATATCAATGTTTTGCGAGACTACGACAAAAGGATCATCGTGGACACCTCGAACAACCTTGAAAATAACGTTTCACCTGCTGATCAGGACTCTCGCTCTGACACCCAGCAGGACTTTGAATACGCAGAATCTTTTGAGCAGGAGGCTCAGTCAGCCGATGGGGTCGAGCTTCACACAACTGGCGCGCAGCACTTCTCGACATCTGAAGCTCCCGAGCACGAAGGCGAAGGCGCTTCAAAGCAGCCATACGTCCGCCAGCACCGTCATCACAAAACCGTGGAGCCTATCAGCGACTTTACCATGCCGGGCGAGAAGCTCGAACTTCCCGAGAACCAGGCTGCTGGCTTTGAATCAAGCAAGGGCGCTTACGCGAAGAAGGGTTGGCGCAAGCCAAAGAACGAGATTGCGCACCTTCGCAAGGACGTTCACTACGGACAGTTCCTGCAGGTTCCTAAGGGTCAGCGCGACATCTTTGTCAGAAAAGAGCGCCGCTCAAATGCAGGTTCGCTGATTGCCGCCATTATCATTTTGGCCATCATCGCTGCAGTTTTTTATTTCCTCTGGACCTGGATGTCCGCCAACTGGGGCGTTGCCGTCCGCTAAAAGTGCTGTTCACTAGCGGGAGCTGCAAAGTTGCGAAGCCGCCCGGTGTGCGCCCACAGCAACGCCAGCTGTTACGCAGCTGTTACGCGCCTGATTTCTGCAAAGAATCTGTAACTTTTGCCTGAAAACATCAAAGAATCGGTGGATTCTGCCT
>CAUTOT010000074.1:0-6399 GCA_963539765.1 uncultured Atopobium sp.
CATATGAGAAACGTTATTGAAAATTCTGTTAAGAAGTAACAGAAAACTACTATCTTTCGCGTCTAGCCTTTTTACCAGTATTTCCAACAGCAAATTTTCACACGCTCCGCCAGCTACGACTAAAAAATGCCGAGAAACTCGGGTTTCTCGGCAGGTAATTCAAATATGCAAGCGACTGTTTAGCCAATAGCGCCAACAGGGAACGTCAAAGCCATCACAATAGCACAGACCAAGAAGATGGTTGTAGTGATGACGGTAAGGCGATCAAGGTTCTTCTCCATAATGCCTGAACCAGCGCTAGCGTTATACATAGATGCAGCAATCATGTCAGAAACGCCGGTGCCCTTTCCGGAGTGTGCCAAAACAAGCAGCACCGTCAAAATGCCAGAAAGTACAAACAGCACTAAAAGAATTGTATTCAGAACGCCCACGAGGTTCCCCCTCTTGCTGGCGAGAAGATCCAGCCCTAGTTATTTTTACGTACAAGAGAAAAGAATAGCACACGCCACTCCCCTTTGGGAATGACGTGTGCCAAGTTGCAAAACAAACAAGAACTTAACAAATGAGCCAAGCGCCTCACCGGTGGTAAGAAGCTTTGCCAGAGTTTAGTTCATTGCACTCTTTACCATTGCAACGAAGGAATCGGCCTTGAGAGATGCACCGCCAACAAGTGCGCCGTCGACGTCCTCTTTCTCGAGGAAGCCTCCAACGTTCTCTGGCTTAGCAGAACCACCGTAAAGAATACGGATACCGTCTGCAATTTCTGCACCAAAGATCTCTACCAGGGTCTTACGGATTGCGCCGCAGACTTCCTGTGCGTCATCAGCAGTTGCAGTCATACCAGTACCAATTGCCCAGATTGGCTCGTAAGCAATAACGTACTTGGAAGGATCTGTAATCTCTAGACCCTTGGTATCTGCCTTAATCTGTTCAACAACAAACTGAACGTGAGTTCCGGCGTTACGAACCTCAAGAGACTCACCGCAGCAAGAAATAGGAACGATGTCATGAGCCATCAGTGCCTTTGCCTTGCGGTTAATGTCCTCGTCGGTCTCGCCAAAGTAGCCACGACGCTCGGAGTGACCAATGATGCAGTAAGTTGCACCAACAGAAGTCAGCATTGCTGGAGAGGTCTCACCAGTAAAGGCGCCGGACTCCTCCCAATACACATTCTGTGCAGAGAGAGCAACGGAAGAGTTTGCCTGAGTAAGAACCTCAGAAACACCCTTAAGGTCTACAAGAGGTGGAGCAATAACAACGTCAACGTTTCCGGTACCGGAAGCAAGCTGATCGACAATTCCCTGAGCAAGCTCAACGCCCTCAGCGAAAGTCTCATTCATCTTCCAGTTACCTGCGATCATACGATTACGCATCGAGAAGCGCCTCCACTCCTGGAAGTGCCTTACCCTCAACGAGCTCCATGGAAGCGCCGCCGCCAGTGGAAATCCAGCTCATCTTGTCAGCAAGGTGGAACTTGTTAACTGCTGCAACGGAATCGCCACCGCCGATGATGGAGGTGCAATCAGCATCTGCAACAGCGCGAGCAATAGCCTCGGTGCCCTTTGCAAACTGGTCAAACTCAAAGACGCCCATAGGACCATTCCAGAAGACGGTCTTTGCGCCCTTGATTGCCTCAGAGTAAAGCTCAACGGTCTTAGGACCAATGTCCATACCCATGCGATCTGCAGGGATCTGGTCAGAAGGAACTACCTCACCAACAGCGTCCTCACCAAAGTGATCGGTAACAACGTTGTCAACAGGAAGCAGAATCTTAACGCCCTTCTCCTCTGCCTTCTTGAGCATCTCACCTGCGCGCTCAATCCAGTCTGGCTCCTGAAGAGAAGTACCAACGGTATAGCCCTTTGCCAGGAAGAAGGTGTAAGCCATACCGCCACCGATGATAAGGGTATCAGCGGAGTCGATAAGGTGATCAAGAACACCAATCTTGGAAGAAACCTTGGAGCCACCAACGATAGCTACAAGTGGGCGCTCTGGGTTAGAGAAGATAGAGGTAAGAGTGTCAACCTCTTTCTCAAGCAGGAAGCCAGCATAGGCAGGAAGGTAAGCTGCTGGTCCAACAACAGAGCCCTGTGCACGGTGAGCAGTACCAAATGCATCAAGAACAAAGATATCGCCATAAGATGCAAGGGTCTTTGCAATCTCTGGATCGTTCTTCTTCTCACGCTTGTCAAAACGGACGTTCTCAAGAACAAGAACCTCGCCGTCCTTGAGTGCGTCTACAGCCTCACGGGCCTTCTCGCCATAGGTGTCCTCAACAAACTTAACCTCGTGGCCAAGAAGCTCAGCAAGCTTCTCTGCAGCTGGGCGCAGGGAAAGCTCTGGCTGGAAGCCGGTGCCATCTGGACGGCCAAGGTGGCTCATCAGGATGACCTTTGCGTTGTGGTCGAGAAGATACTGGATGGTTGGAAGTGCAGCGCGAACGCGGGTGTCGTCAGTAACAACGCCGTCCTTTAGAGGCACGTTGAAGTCAACGCGCATAAGAACGCGCTTACCATCAACATCTGCATCGCGGACAGTCTTCTTTGTAAAAGCCATGTCACTCCTTTAAATACGTTTCCAACAAAAGAAGGCGCGATCGCGGCAGATGCTGCGACCGCGCCTAAGGCGTCTATGTAACTAGAACTTAAGCAACGAACTTCTCGAAGTACTTGATGGTACGAACCATCTGAGAAGTGTAGGAGTTCTCGTTGTCGTACCAAGAGGTGACCTGAACAAGAGTGGTGCCATCGCCAAGGTCAGAGCACATGGTCTGAGTTGCGTCGAAGATGGAACCGTGGGTCTCGCCGACGATGTCGCGGGAAACAATGTCATCCTCGTTGTAGCCAAAGGTCTCTGGGATGGTCTCTGCATATGCCTTCATTGCAGCGTTGACCTCGTCAACGGTGACCTTCTTGTCAACAACAGCATAGAGGTTGGTGAGGGAGCCAGTTGGCGTAGGAACGCGCTGAGCAGCACCAATAAGCTTGCCGTTGAGCTCAGGAAGAACAAGGCCGATAGCCTTAGCAGCACCAGTGGAGTTAGGAACGATGTTCTCTGCACCAGCACGGGAACGACGGAAGTTACCCTTGCGCTGTGGGCCGTCGAGGATCATCTGGTCACCAGTGTATGCGTGAATGGTGGTCATGATACCGGACTTGATAGTTGCGAAGTCGTTAAGACCCTTTGCCATAGGAGCAAGGCAGTTGGTGGTGCAGGAAGCTGCGGAGATGATGTTGTCATCTGCAGTGAGGGTCTCGTGGTTAACGTTGAAGACGATGGTTGGGAGGTCATTGCCTGCAGGAGCAGAAATGACAACCTTCTTAGCACCAGCGTTGATGTGAGCCTGTGCCTTGTCCTTAGAAGTGTAGAAACCGGTGCACTCAAGAACAACGTCAACGTTAAGATCGCCCCAAGGCAGGTTGTTAGCGTCTGCCTCCTTGTAAATAACAATCTCGTGACCGTCAACGATGATGGAGTGGTCAGTTGCCTCTACCTTGTGATCGCGGGAATAGTTGCCCTGAGTAGAGTCATACTTCAGAAGATATGCAAGCATCTCTGGAGAAGTAAGGTCGTTGATTGCAACAATCTCGGAACCCTCGTGACCAAACATCTGCCTAAATGCAAGGCGACCAATGCGGCCAAAACCGTTAATAGCAACCTTTACTGCCATACGTAATGCTCCTTTCGGTGACCCAGAGCCATTCTCCGGATTCATTAACATTTAAACCGTACACCGAGTATTTTACCGCACTCGCCGATAACTTATGCATCTTTTTCTAAATCCTGAACGATTTTTTCTAAACGAAGCAATCGGTGATACATAGCGGACTTGGATACGGGTGGTACAAACGACTCCCCTAGCGCTGATAATGACAGCTCAGGGTTATCTTTTCGTGCAAGACAAAAATCTCTAACCGCTGGCGGCAGAGCTCTGAGTCCAACGAGTTTCTCGGCCTTTTCTATAAGTGCCAACTGATCTGCCGCTGCATTTGAAGAGCGTGTTTGATTTGCCATCTCTGCATTGACAACTCGGTTGACGTTGTTGCGATAATGCTTTTGCACACGCGTAAACGCAATAGCGCGCGCCATAGTGGGCGCACCAATCTCTCGCAAAAACTTGATGATGTCATCAGAGCTCTTAAGGTAGACAGCATAAATTTCTCTGGTTCGCATGAGCGCATTGGTATGGCGGTTACGATGATTAAGACGCGCCTTGACCCCAATGGATCCCATAAGTTTTACCAGCTCAGTGGCAAATCTTTCTCCCGAGACAGCAATCTCTAAGTGAAAATCTTTTAAGGGATCGGCCAAAAATCCGCCCGCCATAAACGCTCCGCGCAAAAAAGCTCGCTGCGCCTGCTTGGTGCGGATAACGCTTTTTGGAATGCCACTTACCAGGCCTTCTCCTGGTATATAAATGCCAAGAGCGGAAAGTGCTTCTGCAAGCGAATCCTGGTTAGAAATCTCAAGCAAATAGTTGCGTTTTTTATGCATGATAGAGCGACGGTACTCAACGGAAGTACCCAGATCAAACAGACGGCGAGAAGAACTAATAACTGTTCGGGCAACCGTGCCAGTCTCAGTAACAATGCGAACGGCAAATTTACCAGGACCGTGCATCGATAACGTTCCGGAAACACGAATAAGCGCAGAAAGCTGGGCTAATTCACAATCCGTCTGAATTTCTGGTACGCTGACCAGCTCATTTTTTACCAAGGCAGTATAGGACATGACAGACTAACTTCTACTCAGCCTGCTGAGACTTCTTCTGAGCCGCATCAAGATCGCGATGGAACAGCGTTACGCGATAGCCCTGGCTGGTAAGATGCTCTGCGGTAGCACGGGCGATTGCAACGCTTCTATGCTGGCCACCCGTGCAACCTACCGCAATAGAGAGCAAGCTTTTGCCTTCCTGCACATAGCCAGGCATTACTACATCAAGCAGCTCAAACCAAGACTTAAGGAATTTCTTAGTAGTGCCGTGCTCAAGGACAAACTGAGCTACTGGCTCATCAAGACCGGTAAGTGGTCTGAGCTCTGGATCATAGTAAGGATTAGGCAGGAATCGCACGTCAATCATGAGGTCAGCCTCAACGGGCAAACCATTTTTGAAGCCAAAGGAAAATACGCTAACATCCATAAGCTGCTGTTCAGCAAGCTCTGAAAATGCGCGACGAAGACGACTCTTGAGCGTATTAGTGCGCATAGATGAGGTATCTAGGACCACATCTGCCAGCGCTTTTATGTCCTGAAGCTGTGCGCGCTCCTTAGAAATTGCAGATGAGAGATTTTCTCCCTCCCGCGCTAAAGGATGACGACGGCGATTCTCGCTATAGCGACGCATAAGTACTTCGTCTGAGGAGTCCAGATAAACAATCTTGTAGGTGAGCTCGTGATCTGCAAGAGACTTCAGAGCTTCAGAGATGTCATCAAAAAGACCTTGCGAGCGCAAATCACAGGTAACAGCCAAGTGACGGCCAACACCTGTGTTAATGCCCACAAGGTTAGAAAGCTGCAAAATAAGAGCTGGTGGCAGGTTATCAATGCAGAAATAACCCATATCCTCAAACACGTGAAGCGCCTGCGTACGACCCGATCCAGACATACCCGTAATAATGACAATGTCGGGAATAACTGAAGATGTAGGATCGTTTTTCTTCACAGGCGCTCCTTAAATACGTGACGAGAAAACCTTACCGCTCCAAGCGTTAATCCTCAAGTGCTGCAGCAAACCAAGAGGTAATTGAAGTTGGGTGCGTAATGGCTGTACCTGAAACAACCGCCCAAGCGCCTGCATCAAGAGCATCTTTTGCGTCTTGTGGTGTGTGGACGTGGCCCTCGCAAATAATGGCAATACCTGGGAATTCAGTAGTTGCCTGCTTGAGAAGGGCAATGTCAGGGCCATCATCAAGCGTTGTATCAATAGCAGCCTTGTTGTGAGAAAGTGTGGTTGAAACAAGGTCACAACCAGCAGCAACAGAGCGACGAATATCATCCATAGTCATGCAGTCAGCCATAATCAGCACGTCAGACTCTGCACGCAGAGCTGCAACGGTCTCTTCAAAGGTTCTACCATCTGGCCTTGGACGGTCTGTTGCATCCAGGGCAACAACATCTGCGCCAGCGTGAATACAAGCACGCGCATGACGAAGCGTAGGAGTAATGTAGACACCCTCATGACCCTCTTTCCAGAGGCCAATAACAGGAATTTCAACTCTACCTTTAATGGCAGAGATGTCAGACAAACCCTGGCACCTAATAGCTGCTGCGCCGCCAAGTTCACAAGCGCGAGCAATCTGAGCCATGGTCTCTGGATGCCTCATAGGCTCACCAGGATACGCCTGGACGCTGACAATGAGTTTTCCTTTAAGTGACTCAACAAGCTCTGAATATGCCACG
>CAUTOT010000075.1:0-6387 GCA_963539765.1 uncultured Atopobium sp.
TTCAGGAAGCTGCTCGTTAAGCTCTGCGCCGTACCTAGACGGAACGCAGCCACACATAATAATGGGCAGCTTGCGCACTCCCTCGGAAGCGCCTTCAGCAATCTCAAGGGTAGTCTCAATAGACTCCTCTGTTGCTGAGGCCAAGAACGAGCAGGTGTTGATAATTGCAACGTCTGCTGACTCTGGATCTGCAACTTCGCCGAAACCAGAGGCCAAAAGACGCGCACGCATGCGGTCTGTATCAACCTCGTTTTTAGCGCATCCTAACGTGATGTATAGGACGTTATAGCCCCTATCGATAGTTGTTGAACTGGAGGGGCTGGCCATAGTCTTTCTCCTTAAGGCTTGCAATCACAGACTGAAGAACATCGCGAGAAGCGCTAGAAACACGCAGCTTATCGCCCTCAACGGTTGCCTTAGCCTTAACTTTCATATCACGAATATCTTTAGCAATCTTCTTGGCGGTTTCCTGGTCAATTCCAGAAACAATTGAGCCAATCTGACGCACGGTAGAGCCTGCCGCAGGAATGGGGTCTCCCCAACGAATAGCGGTAAGATCAATTCCGCGCTTTACCAGCTTGGAGCCAAGAACATCCCTCACCTGAGATGCTACAAAGTCTGCAGGAGCCTCAATAGTGAACTTACCCTCTTTCTTTGAGAGCTCAAGTGTTGCACCAGAATCCTTAAGATCGTAGCGCTGTGTAAGCTCACGAGCTGCCTGCTGAAATGCATTATCAACTTCCATCATGTCTACTTCAGACACAACGTCAAAGCTTGATTCTTTAGCCATTTCCCCTCCATAGTACCTGGGCGAGAAGAACTTCTCGCCCTATGGCGTTTAGTTATTTGAATTGCTGTTGGAATTCTGGTTGTTAGTGGTGCCAGAAGTTCCACCGGTAGTACTTGTTGACGTGCTGTTTGTTTGAGTTCCAGAAGCATTTGCTGCAGTACCGTCAGCAGGCTTAGTACCCTGAATGGTCAAGGTACCAATACCAGAAGCATTTGCGTCAAATGGCTTAGCAGTACCATTAACGGTTACTGCACATGCGCCAGGTGTACCTGCAAGAACGGTCATGGAGTCAGTGACGGTGTATGTCTGAGACCATGGGCCGGTAATAGCATCAGCCTCAACACTCTTGCCGTCAACGGTAATCTCAACCCAGCTGGTCTGACCATCTGCAACAGTAACCACTACGGTAGTCTGCTTAGGAGTCTCTTCCTTCTTTGGCTCAGTTGTAGTGGTGCTCTTAGAAGCATCAGTTGAATCCTTCTTAGAGGTGTCCGTGTTGCTGTTTGTAGTAGTGGAATTCTTAGAAGAATCAGTTGTTGAGTTGTTAACGCTTACCGTCTTTGTTGCGGTAGGTGTGGTTCGTGCGGTCATGCAAGAACGAACGCTAAACAGCAAAACTGCAGTAATAATCACAACAACAAGAGCAAATACGGTAGCAATGGTGCGTCCTGTATCAGAAAAATAATTCTGAAGTGCACCCATAACGCCTGGTCTTTGAGGAGCACGGCGCTGTTGGGCAGCGGCGCTAGATGGCTGGCGACGGCGAACATTAGGCCTATCTACCTGCGCAATATTTCTAGAGCCACGGCGACCGGAAATAGTAGATGCTCGCTCATAAGGATCAGTTACATTGTCATAGCGAAGGTCATCGGTGTAATCGCTTGGAGCAACAGTTCTTCTGGTTACATCGTCTTTATAAGCTGGCATGCTAACGCCCGCAATACCTACACGTCTGCGCTGAACGCCCCCACGCGTGCGGCTTGCCATGGTCTTCTGGCGAGAAGCCTCTTCAATACCGGCGTTGTATGCATGACCTGTGGCGTAACGAGAATATGAGTAGCCGCCAGCATCCTCTTCAGTTGACTGAGCACCCAGAGGCACACCGGTTTGTCTGGAGCGAACACCAGAGGTAGTTGCAAATGCACCCATATCGCCAGCTGGTCCTCCCGATGTGGGGAGAAGACCGTGGTACTGCACGTATGCCTTTGGCCTGCTACCGGACTCGTTTACGACGTCATAACCAGCAATGCCACGACCAGACTGAGTATCGCGGGTACGGCGCCGCAACTCATGAGAATAGGTGCCGTTTTCAAACTCGTAACTCTCTTCCTGGAAGAGGTCTACGATCTCACGCGGATTGAGTCCCAGGTAGCGAGCATACGAAGAGAGCATGCCCTGAGCATAACCACTCTGCGGCATGTTCTTAAAATCGCCTTCCTCAAAAGCAATAAGTGCCTGCTCTTTGAGGCGAAGAATCTTTGATGCTTGAGTGATAGAAAGCCCGAGCTGACGTCTACGTTCTACGAGCATCTCACTAAAACGAGGGCGTGGCATGCTTACTCTACCTCCCTATAGGCAGCGTCTTGAACTTTGAGCTCTTCAAGAGCATCTTTATCGATAAGAACTTCTCGAGGCTTTGATCCGTTAGCTGGGCCAACAACACCTTTTGCCTCAAGCATATCCATAATTCTACCAGCACGAGCATACCCAACAGAGAGTGCTCTTTGCAAACTAGATGTAGAACCTAGCTGAGAATCCACAATTATGCGCGCAGCTTCCCAAATAAGCGGATCGTCTGCCTGCGCCATACCACCAACTCCCCCAACGCCATCGGCCTGTGTTGGAGTTGCAACAGTCAAAATGTTGTCGTGATATTCTGCGGTACGCTGAGTACGAATGTACTTAACGGTTTCCTCGATTTCCTCGTCAGAGACCCAGCAACCCTGGGCGCGATTTGGCTTCTTACCACGAAGCTTAACCAGCATATCGCCTTTACCCAGCAGCTGCTCTGCACCCTTTTGGTCCAGAATAATACGGGAGTTCAAAGAGTTATCAACAGAGAGTGCAACGCGGTTATCGATGTTTGCGCGGATCAGACCAGTTACAACGTCAGCAGAAGGACGCTGTGTTGCAACAATCAGGTGAATACCTGCAGCACGACCAAGCTGAGCAATACGGACAATGGAAGACTCAACGTCTTTGCCCGCAACCATCATAAGGTCAGCAAGCTCGTCGATGACAATAACAAAGTATGGCATGTGCTTTGGAGGGTTCTCCATATCAGCGTATTTATCGCCATCAACGTTTCTGTTGTACGTCTTAATGTCACGAACCTTGTAGTGCTCAAATACCTTCAGGCGGCGCTCCATCTCGGTGACGCCCCACTGAAGCGCACTTGCTGCCTGCCTTGGCTCGGTAACAACTGGAACATACAGGTGAGGAAGACCAGCGTAACCCGTAAACTCAACGCGCTTTGGGTCAACCATAATAAGGCGAACCTGCTCAGGAGTTGCGCGCATGAGCATAGACATGACAATAGCGTTGAGCAGGACAGACTTACCAGAACCGGTAGTACCTGCTACCAGCAAGTGAGGAAGGCTGGCAAGGTCAACAACAATTGGCTTACCCTCAGAATCGCGACCAAAGGCGCACTCAAGAGGACCGCCCTTTGCAAACGGAAGAACGTCAGCCAAATTGACTGCCTGGGCTTTCTCGTTAGGAATCTCAATACCAACCAAAGAGGTGCCTGGGATTGGCGCAAAAATACGAACAGACTTTGCCGCAAGTGAAAGCGCAATATCGTCCTCAAGATTAGTGATCTTGTTAACGCGCTCACCCTCGCCCATCGAAATCTTAAACGTAGTAACAGAAGGACCGGCGGTCCAGCCAACTACCTGACTGGAGAGACCAAACTCCTCAAGCGTGGCCTGGAGTCTCTGTGCGGTAGCTTCAAGCTCATCATCGCTTACGGCAGAAGTGGCCGAGTTCTTGTTTGTCTTCAGAATGCTAAATGGCGGCAGCTCATACGATTCATCGTCATCGCCAGGCCTTTTGAGCTGGTCCGGTGTGGCGAGAAAATCGGGCGTCGTTTTAGCCTTACTCTTAGGTTTAGCCTGTTTTGTAGTAGGAGCAACCTCGGCTACAGCGACATCGTTTTTCTCGACAACTGCATCATCTAGCTGGTCATTCTTCTTAGGACGCAGCTTGTTCTTAGCCCTATCAATGAGCGTAGTAGGAGCATCACCTGCATCCTCTTGCGCCTCTTCTTCCTCGTAAAGACGGGCGTCACGTTTGATGACAGAAGTCTTGCGATTGCCCAGATACGTGGTCTCCCCTTCACCGGTCTCATCAAAGAGAGAAGACTGGTTGTTGGAACCACGTCTACCCTGCTTCTTTGCAGGTTGTGGGGCATTTGCGGCAAAGAGTGCCTCTTCTTTTGCAAGGGCACGCTCTTCTTTGCGGTAGCGATGATTCTCGCGCGCCTCATCCAGGCGGAAGCTTACGCGCTCAACCATGTCAGAAATGGAGAAGCCGCAGATAACAACACCGGCAATGATAAAGCCAACCAAAAGGACATTGCCCACTACGCGGCCAACAAAGCGCAGCAAAACCCAAGCAATACCGCCACCTACATAGCCACCAGCAGCCTCAAGGACTTTTGTGCCTAAAAGCATATCTGGAGCAGACTCAGCTCCTGGGAAGTTGAGCGAGATAAGCGCAAGGGCAGCAAGAACGTCCAGTGTTAGACCAATAGCAATACGCGTAGAGATTCCCTGATCATCACGCATAAAGAAGGTCATAGCAAAGACAAATACTGCAATGGGAAAAAGTAGCGCTCCCGTACCAAAGCAAAGTTTGAGTCCATGACCCATCGCGCTGGTAATAACAGCGTTAGATGGGACAATAATGGACAAAAACATAGCAATAGCAACCACTGCAAGAACAACACCAATGATGTCGTTCTGCAGTGGGGTCAAGCCTACTGCCTGAGCGGAAGCGGCGTTTCTAGAGTTTCTTTTTGCTGCGTTTGAAGTGCGTTTAGAGGGCATTGGGCCTATACCTCCATAATGACCGGAATAACCATTGGTCGAGTACGAGTTTTGCTCCAAAGGAAGTTAGAAAGGGCATTACGAACGCTCTTTCTCATTGCTTCAATGTTTGCACCTTCGGACTTAGAGGCCTTCTCAATTGAATTTCTCACAAGATTCTGTGCGTCATTCATGAGCTCATCATCATCAGCAAATGAAACGCCACGGCCAGAAATCTCAACAACACCTGGCTTGAGATTGCGACCAACAAGGGTTACCACAGCTGTGACAATGCCGTCCTGGGAAAGACGCTGACGGTCACGAAGAACAACAGGGTTTGCGTCAGTGACAGAGAGGCCGTCAACGTAGACTACGCCAGACTCAACCGTCTTACCGCGGGTGACCTTGCCGTTTCTCATCTCAAGCGTGTCGCCGTTATCCAGAATAAAGATGCGGTTTGCAGGAACACCCATCTGCTGAGCAAGTTCTGCATGAGCGCGCAGGTGAACCGCCTCACCGTGAACAGGCATAAAGTTCTTAGGACGTGCCATACCAAGCATAAGCTTGAGCTCTTCCTGGCTACCATGACCAGAAACGTGGACAAGTGCCTTTGATTTGTCGTAAATCTCGCAGCCAATCTTAGAGAGAGCGTTGATGATGGACTGAACGCTCTTCTCGTTACCTGGAACAGGAGTTGCAGAGATGATTACGGTGTCCTGAGGACGAATGGAAAGCGACTTGTGCTCGCCGTTGGCCATGCGCGCCAAAGCACTCAGAGGCTCTCCCTGAGAACCAGTGCAGAGAACAACAATGCGATCATCTGCAAGTTTATCAACGTCGTAAGCATCAATGATGTCTTTATCGGCAATGTTGAGGTAGCCAAGCTCACGAGCAACCTTTGTGTTGGTAATCATGGAGCGGCCTGTAACAACAACCTTGCGCTTTACCGCTACAGAAGCGTCACACACCTGCTGAAGACGGTGAATGTGGCTTGAGAACGACGCCACAAAGACGCGACCAGTTGCATTTTTGATGATGTGACGAAGCGCTGCACCAACGGAAGCTTCAGATGGAGTCATGCCTGGGCGGTTGGCGTTGGTAGAGTCAGACAGCAGCAGGTCAAGACCCTCAGAGCCAAACTTGGTAATAGCAGCGTAGTTTGGACGCACGCCATCAATAGGAGTCTGGTCAAGCTTAAAGTCTCCGGAGTGAATAAGCGTTCCTGCAGGAGTCTTCATGTGAATACCAAAAGCCGCAGGAATAGAGTGAGTCATCGAGAAGAACGTGATGTCAAAGGCACCAAGCTGGACCTTTGAACCATCGGTAACCTCGCGAAGCTTAGTACCCACAATCTTGTGCTCAGCAAGCTTGCCTTCAATAAAACCAAGCGAGAGCTTGCTGGAATAGATTGGAACCTTACGAGTAAGGTCCATAAGCAGGTACGGAAGAGCACCAATGTGGTCTTCATGACCGTGGGTAATCAAAATACCGCGAAGGTTATCTTCATTCTCAAGTACCTAGGTGTAGTCTGGCAAAACGAGGTCAATACCAGGCTGTTCGTCATCTGGG
>CAUTOT010000076.1:0-6161 GCA_963539765.1 uncultured Atopobium sp.
CCAGGCATGGGTTCTACCGCCTCAGCCGTTCTCATTGAGGGCAATCAGATGGCTGTTGCCCATGTTGGCGACTCTCGTATTTACCTGCTTCATCACGGAACTTTGGTCCGCATTACGCACGACCACAGCTACGTTGAGGAGCTTATTGATTCTGGCCAGATTACCGCTGATGAGGCGCGTACACATCCTTCTCGCTCGGTAGTTACGCGAGCTCTTGGCTCTGATCCAGACATGTACGCAGATCATTTCTCGCTTGAAGTATCTGATGGTGACCGCATCATCTTGTGCTCCGATGGCCTTTCTGGCATGGTGCCCGACGACGAGATTGAGTCCATTGCTGTCTCTAACGTCACGCCGCAAAAGGCCGCAGATAATCTTGTTTCTGCAGCTCTTACTTATGGCGGATCTGACAATATCACCGTTATTGTCATCGATGTCTTAGACGACGGCATAGCCGATCAAACCAGACGACACCTTACCCGCGGCGTCATAGCAACGTTTATCTCGTTTCTTGCACTCTTTGCTGCTACTGTTGCCGTGTTCTTCCTGTTTGTAAGTAGCGAGTGGTACTTAGGAATTAACGGAACTACCGTTGGCGTTTATCGAGGTATTCCTACAACAATCGCCGGCATAAACATGTCTTCGCTTGTTGAGACTACGTCTATTGAAATAAAAGATTTGCCTGACGCAGTTCAAGACTCACTAGCCGAAGGAATTCGCGTTAAAAACGAGGATGAAGCGCATAGTACCGTCGAGAATTACCGCAAACAAATTGACGACGCCAACACTAAAGCGGTCAAAAAGAAAGAAGACGTTCAGTCTGGCGGAACACCCACAACAGAAACAACAACGTCAACAACAAGTTCGGGAGGTGAGTAGGAATGGAAAAAGCAGGCGGTCTAAGGCGTAATACAGAGCTTTTCTTACTGTTTGTAGGAGCAATCCCTGTATTTCTTCTGTACGCCATGTACATGATTACTGCTCGCTCAACGCTCAGCCTTGAGACCATGGCCGTTCCTATTGGTCTCTTTGCAGCATTTACCGTGGCTCACATTGCCATTAGGTTCCTTGCTCCCGCAGCAGACCCCGCCATTCTCCCCATTGTGTTTGTGCTTTCGGGAATTGGCATCACCATGGTCACCAGACTTGCGCCAAATCTTGCAGTTAATCAAACCATTTGGCTCTTCATCTCTGTTGTTGTCATGATTGTGGTGCTGGCAGTCATTAGAAACCTTGACGCGTTAGCACGCTACAAATACTCCATTGGTGTTCTCGGCGTCATACTGCTTCTTCTGCCCATTGTTATTGGCCAGGACCGCTACGGCGCAAAACTCTGGATTTCTTTTGGCGCATTCACCTTCCAGCCTGGCGAGCTTGCAAAGATTGCCATTACGCTCTTCCTGGCATTTTATCTTGCACTTAATCGAGAAGCCCTATCAGTCTCCATGCGTTCTTTTGGACCTTTCCGCATTCCTCGTTTCAAAATGCTGCTTCCTCTATTTGTCATGTGGGGCATCAGTCTGATTGTTGTTATTTTTGAACGCGACCTTGGTAGCGCTCTGCTCTTCTTCGTGTTCTTTGTCATCATGCTCTATGTGGCAACAGGCCGCGCTAGCTACGTTTTTGTCAGTATTGCGCTCTTGGCTATTGGCGGCGTGGTGCTTTACCACTTCTTTGGTCACGTTCAGACTCGTGTCAACATTTGGCTTGATCCGTTCAAAGATCCCGCTGGAGACGGCTACCAAATTGTCCAGTCCCTCTATTCCATCGCAGATGGAGGTCTTGCTGGCACCGGAATTGATAAGGGAATGCCTACGCTGATCCCTATTGTTGAGTCCGACTTTATTTTCTCGGCCATTGCTGAAGAGATGGGCCTCTTTGGCGGAGCGGCAATCATTACCTTGTTCCTACTCCTCACCGTTCGTGGCCTTGCAACAGCCGCTCGCGCAAAATCCGATTCATCTGCCTTTGCAGCAGCTGGACTTACGAGTGTTTTGGCATTTCAAACCTTCCTTATTGTTGCAGGCGTTACTAAGCTGATGCCTCTAACTGGCGTTACCTTGCCATTCATGAGCCAGGGCGGCAGCTCTCTTCTTTCCAGCTTTATCATTGTTGCTCTGCTGCTCAGAGCAGGTGATGAGGGAACTGGTCGCGAGACAGAACTTGAGCCAAGTAAAAAGACACTCGATTCCCAAAGACTTGAAATTTCTTCTGGAGGAGCTCATGCCTCCTCTGTTCTGCATGGTAGCCACATCCGTGGAGGCTTTGGTCTGCAGTCTGAAGAGTCTGGTGTTCTGGGACGTGTTGCTCTCGGAAAACGTCTGACCAATTTGGTTACCGTATTTACCCTCTTCTTCACCGTTCTTCTCGGCAATTTGACCTTCTTGATGGTGATTGACGCTCCTAGACTTCAGGCGCTTCCTACCAACAACCACACCATTGCTAGGAGTGCATACGTTCAGCGCGGCGCCATCATGACTTCTGACGGCGTCACCCTGGCAGAGAGCGTCAAGCAAGACGACGGCACCTACGTGCGCAACTATCCGCACGACGGCATGGCTTCCCACACCGTTGGCTACATCTCTACCCAGTACGGAACTGCAGGTATTGAGTCCTCCATGAACGAGACACTCACCGGCCACGCAGATCATTCCGACTGGAGAAGTGCTCTGTACTCGATGGCTGGCGTAAACACCGCTGGTTCAAGCGTTGTTTTGACCATCAACTCTCAGATGCAGGCTGTGGCAGAAGCTGCGCTCCAGGGCTACTCGGGCTCTATTGTTGTCATGGACCCAGCTACCGGAGCTGTACTTGCAAAGGCTTCTAGCCCTTCATACACCCACGCTGAACTGGGCACTATTATTGAATCCGGCACTGGCAGTCAGCTGGTCGACAGAACTACCCAGGCGCTCTACTCCCCTGGTTCATCGTTCAAGACCATTACACTTTCTGCTGGTATTGATACACACACCACCACGCTGGATACCACGTATTCTGCTCCAGGAACCATGGAGCTTGGCGGTGGCACCATCCACAACTACGCCAACGAGGACATGGGTACCATTCCTCTGCGTGAGGCGTTTGCCCGCTCTTCCAATACGGCTTTGGCGCAGCTTGGCGTTGCGCTTGGCGCGGACAACCTGGTCAGCTATGCGCGTGCTTTTGGTTATGGCACCGCACTTGGTCAGGACTTCTCCACAACTCCATCGCTGATGCCAAATCCTGCCGAGATGACCACTTGGGAGCTTGGCTGGGCAGCTTGCGGCCTTCCTGTTGGAGAGCACGCAAGTCCTGCAGGTCCTCAGACTACCGTCATGCAAAACGCTGTTGTAGCTGCAGCAATTGCTAACGGCGGCGTAGTTATGAACCCTTACATTGTTGATCGCGTTCTCTCACCAGAGGGAGCTGTTGTTTCTACAACGTCGCCAAAATCGCTTGGCCAGGCTGTGTCTGCAGATACTGCCGCACAGGTTCGAGAAGCAATGCTGGGCGTTGTTGAATCCGGCACCGGTATGGGAGCTCGCGTTCCAGGTGTCAAGATTGCAGGTAAAACAGGTACGGCAGACGTCGAGAACGGTAACTTTAACTCGTTCTTCATCGGTTTTGCGCCTTACGACCACCCAACCCTTGTTGTTTCCGTTGTCATCGAAGGCAACGGCGAGAACGTCTTGGGTTACGGTGCTCAGGTTGGCGGCCGTGTTCTTGCGCAGTGCCTGAATATCCAGGCTTTGGGCGCTGCTTCGTAGCGCTCAAAACATCGCACGGTCTTCTCCCCAAGTAGTTGGGTGTGTTCTAAGATAGTAAGTGACGTGGCGAGAAAATCGCACGCTTGATAGGAGTTGAGTTATGCCAGGTAGAATGCTCGGTGGGCGTTACCAGGTTCAAGACAAAATTGGTACCGGTGGAATGGCCACCGTTTACCGCGGACAGGACCAGGTTCTTGGCCGTACTGTTGCCATCAAGATGATGCTGCCTCAGTACGCAAATGACCCGTCCTTTGCTGCCCGTTTTAAGCAGGAGGCTCAGGCTGCAGCAGCACTCTCCAGTCCATATATTGTCTCGGTCTATGACTGGGGCAAGGACGGCGAATCCTACTACATTGTCATGGAGTATCTGCGCGGTACAGACCTTAAGAGCGGCATCCGCAAGCATGGAGCCCTTGATTCCCGTAAGGTGGCTCAGATTGGCTCTCAGATTGCCCAGGCGCTGTCTGTAGCACACCGTCACGACATCATTCACCGCGACATCAAACCACAGAACATCATGGTCCAGCCAGATGGCAACATCAAGGTCATGGACTTTGGTATTGCTCGTGCAAAGAACAGCAGTCTAACCACCGATAACTCTGTTCTTGGCACCGCTCATTATGTTTCTCCAGAGCAGAGCACTGGCAAGCCTTTGGGACCAACCACCGATATCTATTCCCTGGGTATTGTCATGTACGAGGCTGCTACTGGTCGCGTACCTTTTGCTGGCGACGACGCCATTAGTGTTGCTATGAAGCAGGTCAACGAGGCTCCTCAGCCACCATCGCTGATTAACCCCAACGTAGACCCCGCACTCGAGGCAATCATTCTTCGCTGCATGGAGAAAAACCCAGCTGACCGCTATCAGAGCGCTGACGAGCTTGCTCGTGCGCTGCGCGATTTCATTGCCGGCCGCGCCACCATTCCAAGCAACACCACCGTGAGCCCCCGCATTGTGACACCACCTCAGCCAACTTCCAGGTTGGATCGTCGCGGCATTGACGGCTCCAACACCTACATTACGCGCGGTGGCGACACTGGTCGCTTGAACCGCGTTCATTCTCGTGAAGAGGCCGATGAGCTGGACAAGCGCGAGAATAAGCGTCACAAGCGCAACGTTATTCTCGGCATTTTAGGCGCTTTGGTTGTCCTGGCTCTTGCGGGCTTTGCTATCGCACAGATGCTCGGCAACTCGTCCCAGCAGTATCTGGTTCCACAGTTTGTTGGACAGACAAAAGACCAGGCAACTCAGGCACTAAATGCTTCTGGCAGCCACTTTAAGCTGGGAACTGTTACAGAAAGCTATAGCGATTCTGCACCTGAAGGCCAGGTCATTGACCAAACTCCAAGCGCTAACAGGCAGGCCGCTGAAGGAACTGCTATCAATCTTGTTGTTTCTAAGGGCGCCAAGCCCGCCGCGGCAGTTAAGGTACCTGACCTCACTAATAAGAGTCCATCAGAGGCTGAGTCCGCTCTTGCTGCTGTTGGCCTCAAGGCAAGAAATGGCGATTCAGTTGAGTCGGACGACGTTACCGTTGGTTACGTTGCAACTCAAGAACCAGCTGCAGGTAGCGATGCCAAAGCTGGCGATACCATCACCTATCACCTGTCTTCTGGCAAGGGTAAGGCAGATGTTCCAGACGTCACAGAGATGACTGCCGAGCGTGCTTCTGATGTCCTGAAAGATGCAGGCTTCAAGGTAGATACTCAGCAGCAGCCTTCCTCGAGCGTGCCTGAGGGCCGCGTTATCTCCCAGTCTCCCGCTAACGGCAAGGCAGATAAGGGCTCTACCGTAACGATCGTTGTTTCGTCTGGCGCCCAAAGCGGATCTGTTCCAAGCGTTGTTGGCAAGGACTTTGAGACAGCTCAAACCACGCTTGAGAACGCGGGCTTCCAGGTCAATACCGTCTGGGTATACGACGACAATGTCGCAACCGGTAACGTAGTTGGACAGACGCCATCAAGCGCTGCACCTGGTGCTACGATCACCATCCGCGTCTCCAGCGGACCTCGTCCATCAGCATAAGCCCTGCGCGCACGGCGCGCTGTCGCGAACGTCGCAGTGCGGCGAGCGTCGCAAAGCGCGCGATACGCGGCTCCAAGCAGCGCAATGAGCACAACCAGTACGTTCAAGCCCTGCAACCACATTCGGTTGCAGGGCTTTTTGCTACAGGAAAAATGGTTGAACACACCTATGACAGATAATCTGTCAAAAAGACGTATACATGACGCTGAAAATAGCTAAAACGTGCAGATTATCTTCATTTGATGTGTAATATGGCCGCAATTGTGCAGATTATCTGTCATAGGTGTGTTCCTTAGAAGCGGAATTTACCTATAGTTAGATTTTTTATATTTCGCTATTCATTATTCAGCATATTAAATAAAGTTTATGCATATAAATGTATATCGGTT
>CAUTOT010000077.1:0-6144 GCA_963539765.1 uncultured Atopobium sp.
TTGCGTTCTGCGTTTCGTTCTTCTTCTCGGAGTTCTTGGTCAAGCTCTACCTGCCTGAAGGAACGCAAGATCTGCTCAACATGGCTATTCCTGCCATGCGTATCCATGCATTTATCTTTATTTTTAGCTGGATTACCATGTGTACCGAGAGTCTTGCTATTGCCCTCAAGCAAACAAAGATTTCCAATCTCTTGAGCCTTTTTATGGCACTCATCTTCCCTATCAGTTCGCTTATGGTGTTGAGGCCATTTGGTCTGGATGCCCTTTGGTACGTGTCAGTTGTGTCCAACATACTCTCGGCGCTGCTTTCTGTTGGTTGTCTCATCCACATCTATCGCAAGCACTTCAAAGGTGTAGATACAGATGGCGCTGATGACGCAGCCGATACATCTGATGCCGCTCAGAATGAAGACACTCAGCTTACCGATGTAGAACTCGCAGCATCCGAGCTCTCTAGCCCAGAAGATTACCTAGATCCAGAATCCATCTCCCGAGCTCAATAGCGCAATCTGCTACAGCTCTGCTCACACCCTCAGCAGCTACGTTCTGCTCACATCGCGCAGGTCACAAGACGTGCAACAACGTACTCTTCACAAAAAACATGGCGAGAAGATCCTCTAGTTCCAAGATCTTCTCGCCATACCTATGAATGGTTATAGAACGTCTGACTACAGCGCAGCAAGTGCCTGCTCGACGTCGTTGATAAGGTCCTCGGTGCCCTCAATACCGCAGCTCAAGCGTACGGTACCTGGGGTAATGCCTGCTGCCACAAGCTCCTCGTCAGTAAGCTGACGGTGCGTTGAAGAAGCTGGGTGCAAGCAGCAAGAACGAGCGTCTGCAACGTGCGTTGCGATAGAGAAGACCTTGAGGTTGCCCAAGAACTTCTCGGCAGCCTCGCGACCACCGGCAACGTCAACGGTGATGACACCGCAGGAACCGTTTGGCAGGTACTTCTGAGCCAGCTCGTAGTACTTATCGCCTGGAAGACCAGGGTAGCTTACGTGCGCAACCTTAGGGTTGTTAACAAGCGCCTCGGCAACTGCCTGGCCATTCTTGCAATGTTGAGCCATACGAACATGTAGAGACTCAAGACCAAGGTTAAGATAGAAAGCACTCTGAGGCGACTGAATAGAACCAAAGTCACGCATAAGCTGAACGGTTGCCTTAGTAATAAAAGCGCCGCCCTTACCAAAGGTATCTGCATACACAAGGTTGTGATAGGAAGGGTCAGGCTGTGTCAGACCTGGGAACTTATCTGCGTGAGCAGCCCAGTCAAAGTTACCGCCATCAACAATTGCGCCGCCAACAGCAGAGCCATGACCATCCATGTACTTAGTAGTGGAATGGGTCACAATATCTGCTCCCCACTCAAGAGGACGGCAGTTCACAGGTGTAGCAAACGTATTATCAACAATCAGTGGCACGCCATGGTCATGAGCAGCCTTTGCCCAGCGCTCAATATCAAGGACAACCAGTGCGGGATTTGCAACGGTCTCGCCAAAGACGCACTTGGTATTTGGCCTGAATGCTGCATTAATCTCCTCGTCAGTTGCATCTGGCGAGATAAACGTGCACTCCACGCCCATCTTCTTAAGGGTGATAGCAAACAGGTTAAAGGTTCCGCCATAAATGGTGGAAAGCGCAATAAAGTGATCTCCAGCCTCAGCAATGTTGAAGACGGCAAAGAAGTTTGCTGCCTGACCAGAAGAAGTCAGCATTGCAGCGGCACCGCCCTCAAGAGCACAAATCTTTGAAGCTACATTATCCAGCGTTGGATTCTGAACGCGAGAATAGAAATAGCCAGCAGCTTTGAGGTCGAACAACTCTCCAAGCTGCATCGACTCGTCATATTTGAACGTGGTTGATTGAATGATAGGCACTTGCCTAGGCTCACCGCAACCAGGTTGATAACCGCCCTGCACGCAGCGAGTCTCGATGCTCTCAGACATAGCATCCTCCCTCATAATCATCATCCACGCCGCGCAAACGTCAATGCGCTCCAAACGTGGACTATGTGATTATCTAAGGATACTAGTCTCTCTACCCTCAATAACACGCTCAATCAAAACTTTTTCATGTTCTGAAACAATTGCGAGGTCTGAGGTAACATCTCTGAAGTCCATGGAGTCTTTCCACTCTTTGACCAGGGAAATGTTACGCTGAGCTGTGCAAACAATACTAAGCTCAGAGTCAATGTCCTGCATAATCTGAGTATAATTTGCGCGTTTCTCGCCCAACATGTCACTGAGGTGGAAAAGAATGTGCTCAACTTCACGAACTTCTCGCCTTGCATGATGTACCTCAGAGAAGCTAGTCATATCCAGGCCAAACAGGCGCGCATCAATAGTCTCAAGCATGTAATCAAAGCGGCTGCTGACATCTTCAAACGAGATGCCATCTTGTAGCACTGCGTCTGACCAAGCGGGCTCAAAGAGCTCATCCAGCGCACAGCGCAGACTGCGACGGACAGCCTTCTTGCGCAGTCCCTCGCAAATGCGATCGCGCTCAGACTCGCGAGCTGCTTCTACAGCGCTGACCAGCTTGGAGCCCTGAGAAAGCTCTCCAGACTCCATCAAATCTGCAACGGTATCAGAGAAGCCGTCAATCTCACGAAGACGTGTAGTTGCACCAAGCATCAGCCTATAAACAGGCTCAGCAATCTCAACTGCTTCCTCATTAAGAAGTGGCGAGAAGAACTTGGTAAGCAGCTGGGTTCCTCTAAGAGCAAACCTAAATGCTGCGATAACTGCAGGGTCTTCTGGATGAGCGCGGAACTCTGTGTATGCATCTTCCAGATTGGTTGCTGCATGAGCGCATGCCTCATCAAGAGCGTCAAGCGTTTCCCAAGGCTGAGTGGAAGGACCACTGACCAGCCAAAGAAGCTTTCCATGAGGCTCGCGAACGTCTCCAAGCTGCTTCCAGGCGCACTCGTGTTGATGACCAAGTGAACCACGTACGTCAATAGCGCACACGGCGCCCTTTGTCAGCGGAAGTTCAAATCCCAGCAGAGTCTCTGCAACATAACCCAAAAATGGGGCGTGACCAACAAGAATAAGCGTTTCTGCATCAGCGTGCTCAAGCTCTGCCTGAAGTGCAGGAAGATCTTGATCGTAAAGGGAGTCATGAATCTCTAGACCTTCTGCATCCAGAGCCTCTGCCACAATCTCTGCAGTCTCAAGCGCGCGAAGAGCGGGACTTGTCCAAATCTCAGCCTCTTCGCCCTCTGGTCCCAACAGACCAAAAATATGAGGATAATTGGCAGATAAAGCCCTCTGACCAGCACGTGTGAGCTCTCGACTCATGTCTTCAGAGCCACGTTCAGATACACCATGTCTAACAAGAACCAAAGTCTTTACCATGTTTACCTCCGCTGGTCATCTGCAGAAAACTGCTTCTTATAGCGTAATAGGACGCCCGCGCAATTTTGCACGGACGTCCTATTTTTACTGCCAACGGGCAAATATATCGGTATATGGCGAGAAAAACTTTTTATCTCGCATCTCTGCTATGCAATTTTTGCATAACGGCTATGCATAATCTGCACGCAAAAATCCAACTTGAAAGACTTGGCAACCGTAGCGGTTAGGTTAGCGCGCCAATTGCGCTCCCCTACACCGCCTGTGACCGGCAATCTTAGAAGTCAGCGTTGCCAACGGTACGAGGGTGAGGAATAACGTCACGAATGTTATCCACACCGGTGAGGTACATAACAAGGCGCTCAAAGCCAAGGCCAAAGCCAGAGTGTGTGCAAGAGCCATAACGACGAAGATCCAAGTAATACTTGTAGTCGTCGGGGTTCATACCAAGCTCAACAATGCGCTTCTCCAGAAGCTCAAGACGATCTTCTCGCTGTGAGCCACCAATAATCTCACCAATACCTGGGACAAGGCAGTCAGCTGCGGCAACAGTCTTGCCATCATCGTTAAGGCGCATGTAGAAGGCCTTGATTTCTGCTGGATAATCAGTGACAAAGATTGGCTTTCCAAAGTGCTGCTCGGTGAGGTAGCGCTCGTGCTCAGTCTGAAGGTCAATGCCCCACTCAACAGGGTATTCAAACTTCTGACCAGCCTTTACTGCCTCCTGCAGAATCTCAATTGCCTCGGTGTAAGAAACACGAGAGAACTGGGAAGTTGCAACGTGGTTAAGGCGCTCAAGCAAGCCCTTATCCACAAACTTGTTAAGCATCTCAAGCTCATCTGGGCAGTGCTCAAGAACGTATGCAATAACGTAGCGGAGCATCTCTTCTGCAACATCCATGTCCTGTGCAAGGTCACAGAAGGCCATCTCTGGCTCAATCATCCAGAACTCTGCAGCGTGGCGACGAGTGTTGGAATTCTCTGCGCGGAACGTTGGACCAAAGGTGTACACATCACCAAAGGCCATAGCAAAGTTCTCTGCCTGAAGCTGGCCAGAAACGGTGAGGTGAGAAGACTGACCAAAGAAATCCTTTGAGTAGTCAACATCGCCCTTCTCGGTACGTGGAACGTTGTTCAAATCAAGTGTAGTGACGCGGAACATCTCTCCTGCACCCTCAGCATCGGATGCAGTGATGATTGGGGTGTTCACGTATACAAAGCCGCGATCCTGGAAGAACTGATGGATGGCAAAAGCAGCCACAGAACGGATGCGGAAGACCGCGCGGAACATGTTGGTGCGAGGACGAAGGTGCTGCTGCGTACGAAGGTACTCAAGAGACTGACGCTTCTTCTGCATTGGATAATCAGGGCTGGATGGTCCCTCAATCACAATAGTCTGTGCCTGCAGCTCAATAGGCTGTGGGCGATCAGGAGTAAGCTCAAGGACGCCCTCGATAATCAGAGCAGCGCCAACGCCACAAGAAGCAACCTCCTCGTAATTGCCAAGGTTCTCACGATTCATAACAACCTGTAGGTCTTTGAAGCAGCTACCGTCATTAAGTGTGACGAAGCCAAAATTCTTCATATCCCTTACTGAACGTACCCAGCCGGCCACGGTAACTTTTTGGCCACCAAGTTGCTCTGCATCTGCGTACAATGCAGAAATCGTGATGCGCTCCACGGGCATACCCTCCTTGTAACTCACTCTGCAGGACTATCCTGCGAGACGAACAAATATCTATTTAGAATACCGCATAACCACATGGCAAACGCTCACTTTTATATATCTGGCGGTAATTACGCTAATCTCACACAGCCAAGCCGGCACGCCATAAAACGGCGCGCCCTAAAACACATATCTGCAATTCGGCTAAACTAGTGCAGTAGAACATACCTACAAGTGCCGCCGCGTTAAAAGGCCTGCTAAAGGAGAAACCATGGAAGACTACAAGCGCGAGTTTATTGAGTTTATGGTCCAGAGCAACGTACTTAGATTTGGCGATTTTACGCTCAAGAGTGGTCGCAAATCTCCTTTCTTCATGAACGCAGGCGCCTATGTCACTGGCGAGCAGCTCCACAAGCTGGGTCTTTATTATGCTCGCGCTATTCACGACAACTTTGGCCTGGATTTTGACGTAGTCTTTGGTCCTGCTTACAAGGGCATTCCTCTTTCGGTTATCACCGCAATGGGCATCAATGAGCTCTATGGCAAGCAGGTTCAGTACTGCTCCAACAGAAAAGAAGCAAAAGATCACGGCGCTGATGCTGGCATGCTTTTAGGAGCAGAGCTCAAAGACGGCCTGAAAGTAGTTATGGTTGAAGATGTCACCACTTCTGGAAAGTCTATTGAAGAGACCTATCCTCTGATTACCTCTATTGCAAACATCCAGGTAGTTGGTCTTATTGTCTCGCTCAACCGCATGGAAGTTGGCAAGGGCGGAAAAGTTGCAGCTCTCCAGGAAGTCTCCGAGCGCTGGGGCATGCCAACCGCAGCCATTGTCTCCATGGATGAGGTTACCGAGGCCCTCTACAACAATGAGATAGACGGCAAAGTTATTATTGACGACACCTTGAAGAGCGCCATTGATGCCTACTACCAGCAGTATGGTGTTAAATAAGGCGAGAAAAACCTCTGCGTAGAAATCTGACTTATGACTCTGACTCAACTTAAATACGTTCTTGCTATTGCTAAGGCAGGCACTATTAACGCCGCAGCTAAACAGCTCTTTATCTCGCAGCCTACCCTGAGTAGCGCAGTTAAAGAACTTGAAGCCGAGCTGGGAATCTC
>CAUTOT010000078.1:0-6091 GCA_963539765.1 uncultured Atopobium sp.
CATCATCTGGATGATCAACAGCAAATTCAACAGAGTCTTTGTAGTGAGAAAGCAAAGCGGTCACAGCATCTGGAGAATCAGAAATCAGCTTTGAAGAAATAATGGTCACGCCCGCAATCAGCTTGCTTTGAGGATTGACTGCTTCCCACTCAGCACCAAGGTCAATGGCAACGCGAATCTGGTTGTTCTTAGTTTGTGCCACCGTAACAAAAGGCTGTGGAAGCAGCGCAATTCCCTCTGGATCTTGCGCAAGAGCGGCAACGCACTCGGTATGCTCGCTCTTCCACTCTACCTGGACATCTTCACCAAGTGTCATGCCGTTTTTGCTGAGCAGGTAAGACAGCGTGTACTCTGGGACAGCGCCTTTACCGGAAGCGTAGAGCGTCTTTCCCTTGAGGTCAGCAAGCTTAGAGATGGCACTACCCGTCTCAACAATGTAGAGAACATTCAGCACGTTGAGGCAAGCTACCTTATAGGCGCCCTTAGTCTTATTGAAGAGCGTAGCTGCAAGATTTGCAGGAATAGAAGCAACGTCAACGTCACCCTGAGCTACCTTAGCAACTACCTGGTCAGGGGCATCCAAAATCTCAAACGAGTAGTTGTTATCGGTAATGTTTTGCGCCTCAACCTCGCTCATGAACTTGACCAAGCCCATAGCAGTAGGTCCTTTGAGCGTTGCAACTTTTACCGCAACAGGATCAGATTTCTTAGCCTCTTCTTTTGTGGCATCCTGAGACTTCTCTTGGTCTGTTCCCTTGCAGCCAAACAGCGCTGTAGCTGGAATAAGACCTGCAAGCTTAAGGAACGAACGTCTATCCATGAATCACTCCTGACTCGAAAAGTTAACTACGGCTACCTTATCACGTCTACAGCAAAATTCATACGATATACAGCATATCTTGCAAACTCTTTGATACATCCATAAGAGCAAGCTGTACCCATGGCGAGAAGAACTAGTTCTTCTCGCCATATCCAAGGACGTACGCGCGGCACAGATTCTCGGTGCCGATGATTGCATCAATGTGGCAACGCTCGCGACCGTGAGTGTTGAGGCATGCTGGACCAAATGCGCCACTCTTCAGATCATTACCAGAGAAGTACGCAGCGTTTGCGTCAGTTGAGAAGTGGAAGGCAACCTGCTGATTCCACTTTTCTGGCTCAACAACCTCCTGCGCGCAGGCAATAAGCTTATTGGAAACTTCCCAATCGTAAGGCGAGCGAATATCAGAAACAATGATGCCTACGTGGTGTTCATTTGAATTGTAGTCTGGACCAATGAGGGTAATGTCCAGCGATACGTACTCATCTACCTCAACAGGCAAGAATGCGCCGCCGTGACCAATCTCCTCGTACATGGGGAATGCAAACAAGGTGTTATAGAGGGGTTTCTCGCCAGACTGTGCAAGCCAACGGAGCGTATGAAGCTGCGCTGCAACACAAGCCTTATCATCGATAAAGCGAGAAACCATATAGCCGTTGTCATACATCTCAAAATGAGGGTCAATAGCAACAACTGCACCCTCGGAAACGCCCAGCGCTCGGGCTTCCTCAGCAGAAGAAACATCAGCGATAAGCGAGATGGACATGTTGTCCTCGTTGCGCTCCATGGTTCTAGCGTCTTCAAAAACGTGGACAGAGTGGTGGTTACAGATTACCTGGCCGTCAACAACGGAGCCGTCTCTACAGACAACATGGCAGGTCTCGCCCTCAATGCTGTGATAGTTGATGCCGCCCAGCTGACGAACGCGCAGCGTACCGTCTGAGTTGAAGCCACGGACAATCAGGCCAATGGTATCAAGGTGAGCATTAACGCCAACAGTCTTGCTGGTATCCTTGCCTTCTACCAGGACGTATGCAGTAGCCTTATTGTCAATTTGAAGCTCATAGCCTGCCTCAGCGACAAGCTCACGAAGCAGCTCGTGAATGCGCTCATAGTAGCCAACAGGACTATCGCACTCAACAAGTTTCTTTGTAGTGTCAATCAGATACTGTGTATCAGTCTCAAAATGAGTCATGAAATCTCCTAGTTTTGTGGATGGGTGTAGAGCTCTACCAGGTGCTCAAGCATGTCAACCATGCTCTCAAGCTCTGGGGCAGGAACAAACTCTCTGACACCGTGAGCATTGTAGTAGCAAGCAGAAAGATTAGCGCACGGGAATCCTCTAAAGGAAAGTTGGGATCCGTCGGTGCCGCCGCGCATTGGAATGCAGGTCATCTCTACGCCGACCTTCTCGTATGCAGTACGAGCGTTCTCAATTAAGTGCGCATACTCAGGTTTTAGGACAATATCAGCCAAGTTGTGATACTGATCGTGAATCTCAACAGAGAGTACCTCGGAGCCAATCTGCCTGTTTACATACGCCGCAGCGTCAACCATCAACTGCTTGCGACGCTCAACCTTTGCCTGATCGTGATCACGAATAATGTAATCAGCGCGAGCAGACTCGCAATCACCATTGACGCGCTCCAGATAGAAGAAGCCATCATAGCCCTCAGTGAACTCAGGACGCTCCGCAGGTGGAAGCAGCTCGTGGAAGCGCATGATTGCCTCAGATGCATTAATCATCTGGCCTTTTGCGGTACCTGTGTGAACCGAAAGTCCGTGAGCGCGCACAAACACCTCAGCAGCATTGAACGTCTCGTAGCAGAACTCACCAAAAGGGCCGCCGTCAATGGTGTAGCCATAAGCTGCGCCAAAGGCATCAAGGTCCAGAAGAGCGGCGCCGTGGCCAATCTCCTCATCAGGAACAAACGCAAGTGCAATACGTGGGTGCTTGAGCTCTGGATGCTCCTTGTAGCGAGCAAGTAAGCTAACCAGCATAGCAATGCCAGCCTTGTCATCGCCGCCAAGCAGTGAGGTGCCATCAGTGGTAACAAGCTGCCAGCCAACCATGTGCTCAAGCTGAGGATTAGTCTCAGGGCTGATATAGACCTCTCTACCCTCGCGATCAGAACCAACTACCAGCTTGCCACCCTCATACGTAACAACCTGAGGGTGAACGGGATTGCCCCAAGACTGCCAAGCCGTATCAATATGACAGCAGAAACCAAGAGTAGGAAGATCTTCCAGACCCTTGCTTGCTGGCCAGTGAGCTACCACATAAGCGTGTTCGTCAACAACTACATTTTCTGCACCGAGCTCACAAAGATCAGCTGCAACAACTTCAGCCATCTGGTACTGAGACTCAGTTGAAGGAACCTTATCTGCGGTCAGCGGATTAGACTGAGAAGAAACCTTGCAATACGAAATAAATCTATCTAGCACGTCACTCATAAAACTCCCTTACAAAAAACTGCGCTAACCAAATAGTCAACGCAGTTTAGAGTATCAATATATTAACGAGAAGACCGCGAGGCTTGCGAAGCTGTAACAAAGGATTTCCAAAGTTCGCAATCAGCCTTACTGTAATTCCATCCATATTCTGGATGCCACTGTACGCCTATAGCGAACGTCTTCCCCTTAACCTCAGCACCTTCAATAATGCCGTCTGACGCATAGGCAACTACCGTAAGTTCAGAAGACACCTTTCGGAGTGCCTCATCGTGGTATGAATTTGCCTGAATATCCTCCACCTTGCCCAAGGCGTTGTATAGCAAAGAGTCTTTTTGAACATGAACAGCATGAGCTGGATGATACAGATTTGCTGAATGAGTCCAGAAAGTATGATTTTCTGTTGGCTCCATGGTATGCAGATCTTGTACAAGCGTACCGCCCAGCGCAACATTTAAAAGCTGAAGGCCACGGCAAATAGCAAGTAAAGGTTTATCTGCAGCAAGTACCTGCTTTACCAGCTCAAACTCAAGCGCATCTCGTATAGGACACAAACGATTAAGGTCGCGTGGTTCTTCTCCCCAATTGCGAGGATCTACATCGTGACCACCCGTAAGGCAGAAGCCGTCACACATCTCAACAAACTGGGCAATAATCTCTGGGTCTTCTGTGAGAGGCATCATGATTGGAATGCCGCCAGCTGCAAGAATGGCGTCAAGCTGAATTTGTGCTACAGAAGCAGAATCAGAAAAATTTTCTTCAGGCATCCAGCGAGGAGTCACACAGATAAGAGGGCGCTCAGAAGCAGGAAGCTTGGGAACATCACTAAATGCATCTTTGACAATATCTGGAATAACCACAAAATCCTCTTAACACTCAGCTCTTCAAACAACATAACAGTAAAGGTTGACCTTTATTGAGTCTTTGACTTTATCGCTTTTGCGCTTTTCGTGCCACTCTAGCAAGCCTTCCTCCACAATGTTTTTTCATTAATGAAACATTTTTCTGTATTGCGTACAATTAATTTGGGTATTAAGAAGCCAGTTCTTTACATTTAAGCTTCATGTTTTGAAGATGCAAACGGAAGGCGCCCTATGAAAGAGCACGTATTTAATAACCTTTCCCGTAAATCATTTTTACGTGGATCTTTGGCGGCTGCCGTTGCCGCCGGTTCTGCTTCACTACTTTCTGCTTGTGGCGGTTCAGCTGGCGGAGACGCAGAGAAAAAGGTGTTGCGCTTTGGTGTAAACAACCCAAAGGTAACCTTTGATACTCAGACGACTTCTGGTTCTGTTGGTGTATCTGAGGCAGTTGTAGAGTCTTTGCTGGTACTTAATCCAGACACAAAAGAAATTGAGCCAAACCTGGTAACAGGACTTCCAACTGTCTCTGATGATGGTCTTACCTACTCATATGAGCTTAAGGATGGCGTCAAATTCCACAATGGAGAAACCCTTAAGGCATCTGACGTTAAGTACACCTTCACTCGTATGTTCTTGCCTGCTACCAAGGCAACCTCAATTGACTCCTATGCGTACATTGAGGGCGCTAAAGACATTATTGCTGGTAAAACTGAAGAGCTTTCTGGCATTGTTATTAAGGACGACCGTCACTTTGACATCAAACTGACACAACCTTATTCAACCTTCAACGCAATCATGGCTCAGTTCTACGCAGTTATCTACCCAGAGAAGGCCTGTAAAGAGGCTGGTGAGGCATGGGGCACTGAGACCAACTTTATTGGTACTGGTGCTTTCAAGCTTGTCTCTAATGACAGCACCACAGAAGTTGTTCTTGAGGGATTTGCTGATTACCATGAGGGCAAGCCTGGTCTGGATGAGCTCAGATTTGTCTACATTGACGACGCTAACACCCGTATTCTTAACTACAAGAACAACGATGTTGACCTGGTCTTTATTTCTCAGTCTCTTATCCAGCAGTACCAAAATGATGAGTCTATCTCCAAAGAGATTGTCAACTACACGCCTGCATCCACGCAGTTTGTAAACTTGAACCTTAAGAGCGAGAATCTCAAAGATGTTCGCGTTCGTCAGGCGCTCTCTATGGCAATTGACAGAGATACCATTTGCAGCACCATTCTTTCTGGTGTTGCCAAACCTGCTAAGTCGTTTATCCCATCTTCTGAGACTGGCTACAATGAGTCCGCTCCAGAGTTTGAGTACAACGTAGACAAGGCAAAGCAGCTTCTTGCACAGGCAGGTGTTTCTAACCTCACTCTTAACGCACAGGTCAGAAGCCAGGATCAAAACCTCATGGTTGCCCTTCAGGATGCATGGTCCAAGATTGGCGTTACCTGTAACGTAAGTGTTATTGACTCTGGCGTTTGGAGCGACGCACGTACCAACGGAGAACTTGAAGTCACTCTTGTTACCTGGTCTACCCTCTCGTTCCAGGGTGTTGAGCATATGGGCTCTTACTTCCGCTCTGACCGCGCTGCAAAGAAGTCTTCCTTCTACAACAGCACCGAGTTTGACAGCCTGGTCGATCAGGCTCGTTCAACCGTTAACGACAACGATAAGGTCCTGGAACTTACCCGTCAGGCAGACAGTCTTATGACTCACACAGACTACGCCTGCCTGCCTATTGACTGGCCACAGATGCCTTACGTCTTGAAGCCAGAGTTTACCGGCCTCAGCGTTCTGGTTAACCCTCACTTCGATAAGGTTAAGAAGAAGTAAGGCTTCCTCCATACAAAACAAAGGCGAGAAGATCAATTGGTCTTCTCGCCATTTTTGTGTTTGTATGCCGTTTTAAGACACGACAACAGTAGGCGCTACTCGGAAATCTTCTCCTCAAGGC
>CAUTOT010000079.1:0-5987 GCA_963539765.1 uncultured Atopobium sp.
GCTCATGCGCCAGGCGTACGGGGTGCTTGGCCATAAGCGTCGCGAGTGCTCTATTTGTCTCCATCGCTCTCTACCTCGTCAAGCAAGCTCTTGAACGCGGCGCTGGCTTCCTTAGCGTTAGCAGATACTTCCATCTGCTGCACAGGCTTCTGTCCTGAAGAATCGCGGACGAACTCAGCCGCGCGGACGTCTCCTTCAAGTGCCTGGGTCAGCATCGCAAGCGCGATGGCTTCGCCGGCGGTCACGTTCTTGCCTGTGAGCCCTGAAATAGTGGACGCTTGCGAGAGCTTGCCCGGCTTCATTGGCATGGAGAGAAGATCTAGAAGAGTCTCGCGTATCTCACGTCTGCGCTTCTTAGTCTCTTTAGCCTTTGCAGCGCCTTTCTTTCCCATCGCGCTCAGCTCAGCCTTTGTGCGCTTGCTATTAAGCTTCAGATTCTTCGCTGCGTTCGGATTGTTCAGCTTTGCCATCTAACTCCCTAATAATTGCCAACTCACGCTCGGAGAGAGTGAACGTATACTCTTCCCCTCGTGCCTCTGCTCGTGCCTCTGCTCGTGCCTCTGCTCGTGCCTCTGCTCGTGCTAATCTGCGCGTCATATCGCTAGACAGCAAAAAGCCAGCACCATACATCGCTTTTCGTAGTGGCTTCTGGCTTTCTAACTGTCGAATAAAATACGTGTCGGATTTAGGAATCTCTATCTTCTCTCCTTTGCTGGACAGCCTGCCTAGACGAGTGGCCATAAGGACACACTTGGGATAATTCAGCTTCGGCTGTTGTTTGCTTTCTTTCTTACAAGCTTCTTCAAGTGTGTCCTTCAGCTCTGGTGTGGTGATTGCTGCGTTAACCGTGTCGAGGTTCGTAACGAATGAGGTACGTACCTTGGCACCGTTAGCGTATTCAATGTCTACAAACGTGCACACCGCGCAATCAATCATGTCGCGCATGAAAATGGTGAGAGACGGCGCAAACAGAAAATACTTGATGCCGCGCTCTGTGTACCATCGGCGGATGGACGCCAGGATGGAGAAAGGCGGGTTGTCTACAACAATGCAACCCTCTGGATATTCCTCGCTCTGATAGTCTCCTCCTGGGCGGAATGGTCTCACGATTGGCGTGTCGCCTAGATCGTACTTATCTCGCACCCACTCAAGCACGGCGTCATACACCGCGGGGGGGGGTAAAGCAATCGTCGGTGGTCAGCTTTGGCTTGAACTTCTCAACAAAGCCTTCATAATCTTCAAACTTTTCTTTGCTTACCGATGACACGCCCATTTGTATAATCCTCTCCACTTATGCATAAAAATGAATATTGAGCTAACAAAAAAGCGCCCTCATTTCTGAGAGCGCCCGAGTCGCTTTGTTAACTTTCGTACATTCCTACGGTATCAAGATAGCACGTTTTAATATGAATATAACTGCAAGATTATGCACGATTTATGAGTATTCTTCCTGTTTTATACACAGCTTAGCAATACCCACCGTGTTTGTAAACTCCAAAGAACGTTCACGCAGCTTAAACGCTTGACGCATAGAAACGTGCGCCCTCTTGGCCACCTCCGCCCACGTGTAACCCTCAACGAAGTACAGCTGCATCACGAGGGCCGCATCTTGGCCGAGCGCTTCGCCGATTGTGTTGCACGCGGAGTAACCGTCAAGAATGACGCTCTCCAGTTCGTCCAATAACCCCTCTAGGAACGCCTGTGCGCCAATCTCCGCTATGCTTACGCGAGCCGTCGGGTCTGAAGTCGAATTCTTAGCGCCCGCGCCTTGTGAAGCCTTTAGAGGCTCTCTAACGGCGTTTAACCTGTTGCGGGCGCTTTCAATGTCTTTCGCGGCCTGCCTAACACTCTCCCACCATTCAAGCCCAGTCATGCCACTACCTCGCCTTTTCCTATAATTCCTCAACCGAAAAATAGATGCCCATGACATCAGCGTAGCCTTTGTCGAGCCTTTCGCTGCAGATAAACCGGTCGTCTTCAATTATCCCACACCTGGTCAAACAGTCTTCAAACGTCTTCAGCATGTTCGACATGTCAGGCTTTTCTGTCATGGGGCTTCCGTCGGGATGCTTCTCGCTTGCAGGAAAGCACCACTTCACCACACAGCGCAAAGGTCCAGTAAGCGGACGAAAGTTATCCGACACCTTCGTCACCGACTTCAACCACACACACAACAGATCCTCTGCAGTCTTCAGTTCATCGGACTTTCGGATGGCGGCGTGCATTCCTTTACCACCGCCCACGATGTACGCCAGAAGGTCGTTATGCGTCACGCTCGGCGGCTTCATGGGCAAGAATGCCGACACGCGTCTTTTCGCGTCTTGTGCGGGCTCTGCGTGCCTTGTACGGCCGCCCGCTCTTCTTCTTGTGTCAACCACATCAATCAATCTCCTCAATGTGAATCGTGAATCTCAAAAAAATGAACCGTGCCAATTACGCGGGCGCGCGCGGATATGTTCAAGAGCTTGCGGCAAACGCACCCTAGCACTAGCCTCAGCGTACAAGGGGCGTTTGGCGCGCGCCCTTGGCGCCAAACCCCTGTGCTAGGGGCGTATTGTCCAAGGATTGAATACGAAAAAATCACCATTACCACCAAAATCGGCTTATATACCTATATAAGCGGTGCGCCGTTTTTGGTGGCAACTACTCATTTGGGTCATTCAAAAAGCCGCTTTCTGCTTCTTTAACTGCGTCGATGTACATCGTCATCATGCGAGTGCGACCTCGTGAGCCCTCAACCTCAATTTTGCGCTTTTCGATGGCGCACCAATCGCTATCCGCCCACCTCTGAATGCTCCGAATGTTCGGCTTCACTTCATACCCCTCAGGGTCTATGCGCGTGCCAATTCGCTCTAACAGATCCTCTTGGGTGACGTATCCGTTATCGTCCGCACACCCCTCCGCCACCGCCGCATCGTAAGCGTCCTGCATCAGCTCCGCCGCTTCCTTCTGGATGCGGTGGTTCTTCGCCAGCTTGCTCTCGCGTCCCTTGGCGAATGGGTCAGCGCCTTCAGTCTCAAACTTGGAAAGCATGCCTGTTGGGTCGTCGTAGAACCTCGGCCAGTTGAAGATGACGTCGCGCTCTGGTGGCGTAGGAAAGCTTCTCGTGGTCATGGAAACGCGATACGCTGGACAATCGTTCAGGCGTGTACGCCTAAACTCCTCCGGAATCTCTAGCGGCGTGAAGTCACACATTGAGTCCGCATCACGCGCATAAACACCAGAGCCACTCATGCGGTCCATTGCCTTCTTCTGTCCGGCGGTACCCTTTGGATGGTGGTGCGCATAGACTACAGCGCATCCGCACTCCTCGGTGATGCGGTCGATGGCGTTTGTGAACTCGGCTACCATGCGGGAGTCGTTATCGTCTCCGCCGTTGACCTTATAAACTGGGTCAACGATGACCATGGTGAAAAACCCCTTCTCGCCATGCGCCAAAACGCGGCGAATCAAGATAGGCGTTAAGTCCTTCATAAGGCGAGCCTTGCCGCGCAGATTCCATGAATAAAAATTGGTCTTTAAATCATCGAGTGCGCCAGGCTGTTTATCACCGTGGCGGGCATCCCAGACCGTGTGTAGGCGCTGTCTAAACTCGTTTGCTTCAATCTCAAGATTTACGTATAAAATGCGCCCTTTGATACATGGCATACCCAGCCACGTACTACCCGTGCAAACCGCTTCCGCTAAGTCAATCAGCGCGTAGGATTTACCCATCTTAGAGTCACCCGTCAGGATCATCTTCTGGCCTTGGCGCAAAAGTCCCGCGCCCTCAACTCCGATAAGCGGAGCGTTGAGCTCCACCGGCTCGTCCCAGTCTGAACAGTCGGCTTCGTCTGGAAGGTCATCCTCTGACTCGTCCGCCCACTTCTCCCATTCGTCCCAGTCTTTACAGCCAATATTGAGCTTCAGAAGTCTCTGACGATTCTCGCCACGCGTGATGCCTGGCATACGTGAGAGACGGCTGGGATTTTTGTTGGCCATATCAGGCGAAAACTTACGGCGCGCACAGAACTGGTACAGCTTCTCCACGCGCTTTCTGTACAAGTTTTCATCGCTCCCTGCATCAATATGGACAATGGCATGAACGCTTTTGTTGCCGCTTGATACCACGGCCACACATGGGAGCTTCATCGCCTGGATCATGCCAAGCTGCTTTTCCACTTCCAGCGTGTCGGACTCAACAAGGGCGTATCTAAACTCTGTGATGTTTTGGTTGGAGCGGCCCTTACCGTCTACCGGATTAAAGCAGATCCATGCGCCCGCCTCCGAGTTCCAATCGCCCAGTACTTTGCCCAAGTCTCCGCCGCACTTGGCGAGCTCCTCTCGAAGCTCGCCTGCGGTCCTGCCCCAGTGGCCACGCTTAGGCATGTAGCGCCCATCTTTTTCATAAACCTCGTTGACGTAGCACACACGGTCAGAATCCTCAAACACTGCCGCCAGGTAGTCCGTCAAGTCTTTGGCTTGGTCCCACTCGCCGTCCATAACATCAACGTCAACCTCGTCCGCCCAGTCTGGTGTAATGCCGAAGGCGTCGCCTGGGTCGATGATTTCATCGTCCCAACCAATGGCGTAACTCTTTGTGCCTGGCGACCATCCACGAGCTCGCGCGAATGCGATAATGGTTCCGCTTTTAACGCGTGACGGTGAGCGACCGAAGCTTTTCCACTTACGCTCGCACTCGCCCTCGTGATAGCGGTAGATGTCCATACGGCTCCACGCGTCCCAGTCCTGCCATGAAAAGCCGGACTCATGGAGCGCCATGCCACAGTCCACCCACTGTTGGTAGTCAAGCTCGGAGGGGTCTATCCAACTAAGCGCTTCCAGGAGGTCTTTGTGGTCGTCTTTATTTCCCATAGTTATTCACCACATCCACGAGCGCTCGATAAAAAGGCCTGATTTTTACGAATGCCATATCCAGCGACATATCGACGACCTCAATACCACACGCCTCGGCCACGCGGTTTTCAATCTGAGCGCCTTTGCTCTTCGTCCATCCAGGGAGAAGAATCATCACCCCATATATCGGATAATAGGGCTCGTCTTCACCGTCTCGAACTCTAAGCGATAGAGCCTGTAGGCATGTGGCCATGGCGGCCTCGTATGGAGAGTCTGAAGGTATCTCTGTGGCTGGGTTGAACACCATGCCATCGCTTACCTTATGCAGAACTTTCTCCACAAAGATGAAGGGGTATTTGTACCCCTTCACGCCTGTGATTGGTCCAGACAGGTACACGTTTCTGTCTTTCAAGAAATAGAGGTCGTCTTTCGTCAGATTCGCTGCAGCAAGCTCCGCGAGCTTGTCGGTGTATTCATCGAGGTTCATCATTTCAATACGTCTCCTAGTCCTAGATTTGCGGACAGATCTGCGAGTTCGTCGAATCTTGTCTTTGCTTCTTCGTTAGCGAGTGGGCCATTGATAAAGTCTTCCGCGTACTTCAGCGCATCCTCTGCGCTTTCCTTCTTGGCCACTGAGGCAATGGTGCAAAGTGCCGCAGTAAAGCCAATGTCGTAGCCTTCATCGCGTCCTTTTTCGTAAGCGTCTTTCGCGAGAGACTTCAAAAGCTCAACGCTAAATGCAGATATTCCAATATTTTCAAGATCCATTAGTGCTCCTTCTTTACAAATCTGCTTGTGATAACGAACGCAAGAGCGATTACACCGATTCCCGCAATAACTGCAACGTCTTTGTCATCACCTGTTGAAGGAAGTACAGCCTTCTTCTTAGTCTTCTTCACTGGCTTAGGCTCAGGTTTAGGCTCAGGCTCTTTGTCCTGCGGTGTTGGCTGTGGCTGTGGTCCTGGATTAGGCTCTGGGGTAGGTGCTGGCTCTGGAGTTGATGGAGTCTCTGGCTCTGTTGGCTGTGGTTGGTTGTCACCATTACCGTTGCCGCCGCTCTCTTGATTGACGTACTCGTACTGAGAGCCCTGCGTAGTCTCGCGGCTCTTAAGCTGAATTGCGTTCGAGGTCGTCTCTGTTCCTTCGGTTTC
>CAUTOT010000080.1:0-5793 GCA_963539765.1 uncultured Atopobium sp.
GGGTCTGCGAGGCATAAACAGTGTGCAGCAATCAGGAGCCGTCTGCGTTGAGATATCAAACGTATTGATATCTTGGGCGCGACGGATGATTTCTTGCTTGTCAGAGCCAATCAGAGGCCTCAAAACAGGTATGGTAACTGCCTCGTTGACAGCAGCAATGTTATCCAGCGTCTGAGAAGCAACTTGGCCAAGTGACTCGCCAGTTACCAGCGCTTTAGCGCCCTCAAGCTCTGCAATCTTCTGCGCAATGATGTACATCACGCGACGATACATAATGACACGAAGAGCCTGTGGAACAGCAAGAGAAATCTCACGCTGATGCTCGCCAAAAGGCACAACATACATTCTGCCAATAAGACCAGCAGGCTCAAGTGCCTCAATAATATCCTGACACAGATATTCGCTGGTATCGGAAGTCATAGGGCGGCCAGAAAAGTGAACTGGAATAACCGTAGCACCTCTGCGACCAACCATCCATGTTGCAACAGGAGAATCAATACCGCTTGAAAGAAGCGATACTACTTTGCCAGCGGTGCCAACAGGAAGACCGCCAACGCCGTGAATAGATGCAGCATAAACATATGCGTTACCCTGAACAACATGCACATAGACCGTCATATCCGGATTATGCATCTGAACTTTTTTATCAGGGAAGTTCTCACAAAGTACTGCGCCTACAAGCTGGTTAATCTCAATGGAATGCTTTGGATAGACCGTTGAGGAACGGCGAGCATGCACTTTGAACGTAGTAAAGTCACCGGACTCCCCCAGCGCCTTCACGGCGGCGTTACAAAACTCCTGCTCATCTAAGCCACAGCGATACGCCAAAGAAGCGCGAGCAACACCAGGAACCTGAGCCACGGCATGTTGCAGCTCTTCAGTTGCTTGTTTATCAGTGGTTTCTACAAGAAGGTAGCCAGAAATGCGAGAAACCCCCGCCACTGGAAAGTGTCGGAGGGCTCGTCGCAAATTTGTTACCAACTGATTTTCAAAAGTGGATCGGTTCTTACCCTTTAAACCAATTTCGTGGTAGTGAACCAGACATACTCTTTCAGTCATAACTCTTAGTAAACGATGGTGTTCTCGCCCTTAATTGCCTCGTCAAAAGACTCTTTAACAAAGCCAAGGGTACCGTCGTTAATCTCTTTCATAGCAATAGAGACAGAATCTTTACCACTTGCAACAGTAGTAATGTCATCAAAATCCTGAACAGCGGTTACACGCAGGTGCTGACCGTGAAGCATATTGTTAATATCGCAAGCACGCTTAGAAGCAAGAGAGCAAAGCAAGAATGGATTCTGCTCAGTCCTCTGAAGCAGGCTGTCAATCTCAGGCTTAATAACAGACATTAAAGCTGACCTCCGTCTGATTCATAGTCATCAAAAACTTCCTCGAGCTTGCTGAGAGCAGTCTCAAGGTTGTCGTTCACAATGCAAACAGTATAGTCGTTTGCATACTCCATTTCACGTGACGCATTAGAAAGTCTCGTAGAAATGGTCTTCTCGTCTTCTGTACCACGGCCTCTAAGGCGCTGTTCAAGCTCTTCAAATGAAGGTGGCTTAATAAAGACGAGAATGGCGTTGGGATATTGTTTGTGGACCATAAGTCCACCCTGAACGTCAATCTCTAGAACAACAGACTGACCTGCAGAAATCAGGCGATCAACCTCGGATTTGAGCGTGCCATAGCAATGACCATGAACATGAGCCCACTCAAGGAATTCACCAGCATCAACGCGCTTTTTAAATTCTTCATCGGAGAGAAAATGATACGCAACTCCATCGACTTCTCCTGGTCGTGGAGAGCGTGTAGTAGCCGAAACCGTCAGGCCTAGGTTTGGGCGCTTGTCCCTCAACAGAGAGACAAGCGTTCCTTTTCCTACACCTGACGGTCCAGATACTACAAAAAGTTTGGCTGAACGAGCCACTACTTGGTCAGTGCCTCGAGGAGCTGCTCACGCTGACGAGCGCCAAGGCCCTTAACGCGGCGAGTTGCAGAAATTCCGAGCTCGTCCATAATCTTTGCTGCCTTTGCCTTGCCATAGCCAGGAAGGGACTCGATAAGAGCGGAAACCTTCATACGCTCAGCAATAGGATCGGTAGAATCAAGGACCTCTTTAAGGGAGACCTTACCAGTCTTAACCTTCTCGCGAAGCTCTGCGCGAGCGTGACGAGCCTGAGCTGCCTTCTCAAGTGCTGCCTTGCGCTGCTCATCGGTAAGTGTAGGTAGAGCCATTGTTCCTCCAAACATCGTTTTCGTACGTCATATACGAAACTCAATTTAATGTGCCTTTTGCACTTCAGCAAAATAGTTTGCCACATAACACGTTATTTACAAGGGGTTTTTTAATATTTACGCATCAAAAACCACCTGTTCACCATAATTCCAAAAACTTTTGCTAATTTTTAAGCTCAGAAATGATGGCTTCAAATGCTTCAACTGGATCGTTTGCGCAGGTAATTGGCCTACCAACTACCAATTTGCTTGCTCCGGCCTTAATTGCTGCAGAAGGTGTGGAAATTCTGACTTGATCGCCCTTCTCGGCACCTTCTGGACGAACTCCTGGGGTCACGATGAGTGCATTTGGTCCCAAAAGCTCTCTCATCTCCTGTGCTTCCTGAGGCGAGCAGACAATTCCGTCAGCGCCAGCGTTATAAGAAAGAGAAGCCAAACGAGCAACCTCGTCCTTAATAGATCCATCAACACCAATGGAGTGAAGCGCGTCCTCGTCCATGCTGGTAAGGACAGAAATAGCTACCAGCTTGGTACGGCCGGACTCATCAACGCCACGCTCTACGGCAGCCTCTTCTGCACCCTCACGACCAGCAGCAATCATCTGAGCAGTTCCCAGGCCGTGAATAGAGAGAATGTCTGCGCCAGAAAGCGATGCAGAGTGGACAGCGCCTTTGACCTGGAATGGAATATCATGCACCTTGAGATCCAAGAACACCTTGAAGCCGCGAGCATGCATCTCGTCTACCATCGAGGGTCCATAGCGATAAAAGAGCGTCATGCCAACCTTGACCCAACGTGCATGGCCGGCGAGAAGATCGGTGAGCTCCAGAGCCCTTTCTCTTGTGCAATCAAGCGCAACAATAACGGCGTCGCGTGCCTGCTCGTCTGTTAGCATTCAACAGCTCCAATCAGCTCGTGGATGTCAGATACTCCCTGAGACTTTGCCCAGTCAGTAAGCTCGTTTAGGATACGTGGAGCACACATTGGGTCGTAAAGATTTGCCGAACCAACAGAAACAGCCGTAGCGCCTGCCAGGATAAACTCTGCAGCGTCCTCGCCTGTTTCTACGCCACCAACACCACAGATAGGAATAGAGACCGCTTGTGCGCACTCCCAGACCATACGGACAGCAGCATTGTGGCAGAGAGGGCCACTGAGACCTCCTGTTGGCTTAGAAAGCCTGCTCTTTCTGGTGTGAACATTAATTGACATACCAGGAATGGAGTTGATGAGCGTAAGACCATTGGCGCCCTCAGCCTCAAAAGCCTTACCAATCTCGGCAACATTGACGGGAGCCATCTTGACCAAGATAGGCAGCTTTGTCAGAGGACGAACTGCCTTCATAATCTCTGTGGCCTGCTCAGGAGTGCCACCCAGGGGCTTGCCGCCCTTCTCGAGATTTGGACAGCTTACGTTAAGCTCAATAGCTGAAATATGTGGATTAAGCTCTTCAAGGCGCTCAACAACGTCAATCATCTCTTGGACGGAATGTGCTGCCATCTGCATGATAACGCGTGTACCGCGACCCTCAAGGTCTTTCATGTAGTCATCGGTATGGGCGATAAAATCGTCCACTCCAGGATTAGCAAGACCAACGCTATTCATCATGCCGCCGTTAAGCTCACACATGCGAGGAGCAGGGTTTCCTTCCCAAGGAACACGGGCGACGCCCTTCATGGTAATTGCACCAAGCAGAGAAACGTCGTAAAAGCCCTCAAACTGCCAGCCGTAACCAAAGGTGCCCGCAGCGGTGTTGATAGGGTTTTTCATCTGGATTCCGCCCAGATTAACGGCCATTTTTACCTGATCTACCATGCGATCTCCTTTGCCTCAAAGACAGGTCCAACCATGCAAGCAGACGCATAGCCGCCCTTAGCAAGTGGGACATTGCAGGTGTTACATGCACCAAAGGCGCAGCTCATCATACGCTCCATAGAAACCTGGCAGGCAACGTTATGAGCAATGGCCAGCTTAGCCACGCTTCTCATCATAGGCTCAGGACCGCAGGTATAGATGGCATCCCAAACGCCCTGGCTCAAAGGCTCTTCCAAAGCTGCTGTTACAAAACCCTTGGTACCCTTAGAACCATCATCTGTTGTGACGTACACGTTCTGTGCGCCTAGCGCGAGAAGATCTTCTTCTCCAAAGAGTTTCTCGGCAGTTTGTGCGCCAATGACCGCGTCAAACTCAACGCCAAGCTCAGTAAGCTTACGAGCCGCTGCGATAATTGGTGTGATGCCCACACCACCTGCTACCAACACACTTCTCTTGCTAGAGGCGTTAAGACGCCAGGGACGACCGCACGGAGCTATCATGTCGCTGGTGTCCCCTGGCTTCATCTGAGAGAGCCTACGGGTGCCCTCGCCCACTGTTGCGTAAATAAGCTCCAGCGTATCGGTTGCTTTATCAGCAAGCGAGAAGGACAGTGGGATGCGAAGAATATGGCGCTTATCGCCTGGGACGTTGACGTTTACAAACTGGCCAGGTTCCAAGGACTTACAAAGGCCTGGTACTTTAAGCTGAGCTCTATACAGATTCTGGGCAACCTGGGTATTGCTCAGAACTGTAAAGTCAAATACCTGTACATTTCCACGTAGTGGCATTACTTTTCCCCTCCAGGAACAACTACCTCATTGGCAAGAACACGCTTGCCGTCAACAAACACATCAGTTGCAACGCCATAAAGCTCTGCGCCAATAAAGGCCGAGTTCTTAGACTTGCTCTCAAAATACTCTGGCGTAATCTGAACCTTCTTTTCTGGGTCAAAAAGGGTCAGATCAGCCTTATAGCCAGCAGCAATCTTAACAGGCTCAAGGCGCAGAATACGACGAGGATTAACGGCCATAGCGCGGACAAGGCCCGTAAAGGACAGCTTGTTGGTGCGCACCATATTGGTGATCATCAGAGGCAGCGAGGTCTCAAGGCCAATGCAGCCAAAGTAAGAGATTTCCCACTCACAGTCCTTCTCGTGAGCTGCATGAGGTGCATGGTCGGTAACAATGCAATCAACCGTACCATCTGCAACAGCGGCCTGAAGCGCAAGGGCATCCTCAGCGGTTCTGAGTGGTGGATTCATCTTAAGGTTGGTGTTATAGGTATCAGTGATGTCATCCTCAGACAAGAAGAGATGGTGAGGGCAAACCTCTGCGGTAACCGGCAGACCTTCCTTCTTAGCTGCGCGTACCAGCTCTGCTCCCCTGCCCGTTGAAATGTGGCAGATGTGCAGAGGGCAACCGGTAAGGCGGCAGAGATCAATGTCTCTGGAAATCTCCAGCTCCTCGCCAAGTGCTGGCCAGCCAAACATACCAAGTCGCGTGCTTGCGCGGCCCTCGTTAACAACGCCGCCAGCACTGATAGACTCAATCTCGCAGTGAGCGGCAACAACGCGATCAAACTGGGAAACGTACTCCATAACGGTACGCATCATACCAGCGCTTTGGACGCCGTGGCCGTCATCAGAGAATGCGGATGCTCCCTCGTCAACCATGTTGCCAATTTCAGCAAGCTCTTGTCCCTTAGAACCCTTAGTCAGAGCACCCATGGGACTCACATGAATGA
>CAUTOT010000081.1:0-5762 GCA_963539765.1 uncultured Atopobium sp.
GAGCCTGGAAGGAGCTCCGTTAATCAGGTACTCAGACTCTCCAGAGCGATACATGCGCCTGGTAATGCCAATTTCAGAGAAATCAATAGGAATGGTGTGATCAGAGTTGTCCAAGACCAGTGTTACCTCAGCAACACCTACCGCTCCCCTTGCTGACGAGCCAGAGAAGATAACGTCTTCCATAGCCTGGCCACGGAGCATCTTTGCGCTCTGCTCGCCCAATACCCAGAGTATTGCGTCAGAGACATTGGACTTACCCGAGCCGTTAGGACCAACGACAACGGTAAGACCGGGGTCAAAAACCATCTGAGTTTTATCAGCGAATGACTTAAAACCCTTGAGTGTCAGCGATTTTAGATACACGGGTACAGGGTACCTTTCTACCTTAGGTGCATTTCTGCATCAGCATCAAGCGGAGCGTCATCCACACCAAGACGTACTAGTGCGTCTTGAGCGGCTTCTGACTCAGCGGCTTTCTTTGATGGTCCCTGTCCACGACCCACCTTAAGGCCGTCGACAAATACCACAGCGGTAAACGTTGGCGTATGAGCAGGGCCGCTCTCACCAATAAGCTTGTACTCTGGGGTAGCCTTGCCTTTAGCTTGTACCGCTTCCTGCAAACGAGATTTAGGACTTACCGAACGAACTGCCAGCGCTGGAGAAATGTGAGGTCCAAGCGTACGAATAACAAAATCGTGCGTTGGATCAAAACCCGCATCAAGGTAGAGCGCGCCAACAATGGACTCGTAAACATTCTCCAAAGCAGACTTCATGCCACGCTTTCCCGTGCCCTTCTCGGAAATTCCCATAACAATTAAGGGAGAAATTCCTAGAGTATCAGAGACAATAGAGAGCGTATGGCCGGATACCAGGGAGATTTTCAACCTAGTAAGCTGGCCTTCGTCCATATCTGGATAGCGCTCAAACAGCTCTGTTGCAATAATGGCACCAAGAATTGAGTCGCCCAAAAACTCCAGGCGCTCATACGAAGCAGAAACAGGCTTGCCCTCCACCGCCGAAGGGTGTGTGAGGGCAGCCTCAATTAGTTCTTTATTAGTAAATGTGTGACCGCAAATAGCTTCTGCAGCAGCTACTCGTTCGTGCAATTTCACGTATAAAACCTACTTAAGCAGCAAGAATAGCGTCTACTGCATCACCAACGGTAGCAATCTCATCGATGTTCTCTGCATCAAAGGTCATATCAAACTCTTGCTCAAGGTCTGTGACAAGCTGCAAAAGATCAAATGAGTCTGCACCAAGATCTTTAAATGAGGTGCCCTCTGTGAGCTCAACGGAATCGTCAAGGTCAAGAGTCTCTCTAACAACGTCAATTACCTTTTCAAGTGTTTCTGTGCGATCCATACATCCTCCTTGCACACAACAATGACGCTAGTAATTTTACCCCGTGATGGGCATCTGTATGATGACATTACTAAAGCTGAAACAAACAATCTTAAAAAAAGTAAAGCCCACAGAATTGTCCATGGGCTCTATCATATCTAATAAAAATTTTACGCTACAGGCGCTTTTTCTACAGCTGAATTGAAGAAGAGATTTTCTCAATTAAGTTAGCGCGTACTGCATTGGCTGCAGAGAGTGTTCCTGCGCACACTGCAGAAGAGCTGGTAGCACCATGTCCTTTAAGAACAGGAGCCGAGACGCCCAGCAAGAAGGCACCACCAACAGAATCTCCTGAAAGTTCTGCTGCCGTTGCCTTAAGAGCGTCTTTCAAAAGAAGCGCACCAAACGCAGCCTTCTTGGAAGAATTAATTGCATCCTTGAGACTAGACATAATAAATTTGCCCGTGCTCTCAATGGATTTCAAAGCTACATTTCCGGTAAAGCCGTCTGTCACAATGACATCAAAACGGCTTCCTAAAATATCAGTTCCTTCAGCGTTTCCACCAAAATTAATAGCCGCCTCTGCAAGAGCTGCATGGTATGAGAGAGCAAGCTCGGAACCCTTGGTCTCTTCAGATCCATTGCAGAGAAGACCTATGGTTGGATTTTCAATTCCAAGCGAAGCATTGGCAAAGGCCTTGCCCATTTGCGCAAATTGCACCAAAACTTCTGGACGTACATCAGCGTTGGCACCAGTGTCCAAAAAGACTGTTTTGTGACCACCAAGTCCAGGAAGAATCAAGGTAAGTGCTGGGCGCTTTACGCCTTTGATGCGACCAATTCCAAAGGTAGCAGCGGTAAGCACTGCTCCTGTGGAGCCCGCCGAGAAAAGACCATCGGCCTCTCCTGCCTTGACTGCCTGAGCAGCTCTTACAATACTGGCGTCTTTCTTCTGTCTAACCGCATTAGCAGGATGCTCGCTCATTGCAATAACTTCAGTAGTTACCAAAGCCTTTGCACGATTGTGCTTGTTTGCAAAAGGAGTAACAAACTCATCAGCTCCGGCGAGAAGAACCTCTAGCTCTTGGTCCTTCTCGAGAGCCATACGAACTCCCTCAAGAACAACCTCAGGACTTTGGTCAGATCCCATAACGTCTACACAAATAACGGGCATGTTAACTCCTTAGTGCTATAAAAAAGAAGGCCGGCCCCTAAAGAACCGGCCTTCTTGGCCATACGATGTATGAGTGTTACTCAGTAACAACAACCTCACGGTCCTTGTAGAAGCCACAGTTAGGGCATACGTGGTGAGGAAGCTTTGGAGCGCCGCACTGTGGGCATACAGAGCGAGCTGCTGCGTTAAGCTTGCTGTTTGCCGAACGACGGGTGTGGGTTGCGCCGCGGCCCTTCTTTTGTTTAGGTACTGCCATCTTAAACCTCTTTTGCTCTTGCTAGCGCCCCTAAAACACATGAGGGCGCGACCCATTCACATAATGCGTTGGATACTATACCACGTACTGACACATTTTGTACGTAGATACAGCATTTCTTCACCATTTAGGAGAAGAAATTTTATTTTACTCTTCCGAATCCGGCTCAATCACAAGATTTTTAAGTGCCGCAAACGGGTTTGAAGCAAGCTTTTCTTCTTCTCGCTTCTGCTCAATCTGAGCTGCGTGACCGCAATCTTCTTCGTTCAAATTGCAACCGCATACTGGGCAAAGTCCCTTGCAGTCGGACTTGCACAGTACAACATAAGGCGTCTCCATAACAAGCGAAGGTAAAAGAGCGTCTGCAAGATCGATGGTTTTATCGGCATTTACTAAAACGTAATCTGCCTCATCTTCATCGTCTGCAGAAATTACAGGCTCTTCAAAGAGATAATACTCATCTACCTCTGCATTTAAAGAGAGATGTGCGTCCTCAAGACAACGGTCACACGTACCAACTGCGTCAGCACGAAGCATTCCGGTAACCAAAATGCCCTCACCCGCGTTGGTAAGCACTAGATCAAAATCAATTCCCATGGGGAGAGAAAATTCATGCTCTCCCAGCTCATACGAGTCTTCATTAAGATGGCCCGCATAAGAAACGGTATCGCCTGCATTTGCAAGACGATCATCTAGTGCATAAAGAACTGGTTGCATTGGAACTACCAGGCAACGTTATTGCTGGTGTTACGAGGACCAGAGTTCTCATCAAGCGTCTGACGAACACGAGAGACAGAATTTGTCAGGCTCTTGAGGTTCTCCTCAAGGTGAGCAAGAACGGTATCTGCGTACTCCTCAGCATTGTAGCGAGTATCACGCTCGTACTGCTCTGCCTGGTCACGAATAGCGTCTGCCTGCTGCTGAGCAAGGCGGACAACCTCCTGGTCACCAGCAAGAATCATAGCCTGCTGCTGTGCGTCAGCAATGATGGATTCTGCCTGAGCACGCGCGCGCTCAAGGGTCTCATCCTCTTCCTTGATGATGCGACGAGCGGTTGCAAACTCTTCTGGGAAGACACGACGAATCTCGTCAAGCAGCTCGTAGAAGTCCTGGGCATCAATAATCTTCTTGTTACCGCCATCCATAAAAGGTGACTTAGCCTCAGTTACCATCTGCTCAATCTCAGATACAAGGCTCTCAATTTCCTCGCCTGGCTGCATCCAGGGCTCCTTTCAATCCAATACATAAGCTGTGTTATATGCAGTTTTAGCCCTTATGAGCACGACGCATAAAACACCTTTTTAAGAATGTTAGCAGAATATAATGAAAATGCAGGGCAAATATACTTAATTACCGCAATTATGCAGAGCATCAAGCTTTTTAATGACGTTCTTTGGTACCAAAAATGATACATCTGCGCCCATAGCTGAAATTTCTCTCACAATTGAGGAAGAAATATAGCCGTACTCTGGACTAGACATAACAAAGACGCTCTCCAGCTCAGGAGCCATATGAGCGTTAAGATCTGCCTGCTGCAGCTCATACTCAAAGTCTGTCATAGCTCTTAGGCCTTTAACAACACCACCTGCGCCGCGAGCATTGCAGAAATCAACCAGAAGACCTTCCATAGGCTCTACAGAAACGTCCACAAGTCCTTCATCTACCAGAGCGTCTTTAAGCATCTGTACACGCTCTTCAAGAGAAAACGTAGTTCCCGTGCCGTGTTTGCGCTTTGAAGCTGCTACAGCTACCGTAACATTTTCAAAAAGGCGAGAAGCTCGTTTGATTACATCAAGGTGTCCGTTTGTGACGGGATCAAAAGTACCTGGTACAACTACGTGAGTGATGCTGTTCAACGTATCTCCTATCCCTCACAACGAACAAGTAAATCAACTTGAGCAATACCATAACGCTTACTCTTAGAAAGCTCAAAGTTGTCAAGAGAAACTGAATCTGATTTGTGGCTATGCTCGTACACTACCACAGCATCTTCTGTCAGACTTCCCTGCTGGATTAAATCTCTAAGCAGCTTGGACACTACTTCAGCCTCAACGGCATAAGGCGGGTCCAAAAACACCACGTCAAAAGGAGCTCCAAATAGCTGAGATGACTCGGCAAGACGAGCAGTATCACCACAGATAACACTCATCTCAGAGGTGCTTACACCAAGAGATTTAGCCGTACGCTTAATGCGATCGCACGTCTTTCTATCTTTATCAACAAAAGTAGCGTATAGCGCTCCTCTAGAAAGAAGCTCAAAACCCATAGCACCTGAACCTGCAAAAGCGTCAAGCACTCTGGACTCACTGAGGTCAAGACCGCGAGAAGCCAAGATGGAACTTGCTATGGCCTCGCGCGTACGATCAGTGGTTGGTCGCGTAGTCCCCTTGCCATCAGGGGCCTCAATTGCACGACCTTTCCATTTTCCGCCAACAATCCTCATGGGTTTCTCGCCACCAAACCTATCTTGTACTGTAGTTTACCTGCAGGTTATTACTTATAGCCAAGCTCTTCAAAGTAGATGCCAAAGCGATCTTTTGCCTCAATTCCCAAGGTAGCATAGGCATCGCTCGTAAGATTTGGGTCTTGAGCAGTAATTGCCAGGGCGTCCATGTGGGCTGCCTCAATAAGATCTGCGTCTGCATAGAGGTCAGAGATCTTGAGCGTTGTGCCGCCGGACTGACGGTATCCCAGGGTCTCTCCCTCGTGTCTAAGCTCCAGGTCAAGCTCTGCCAAGCGCGCACCGTCAGAGGTTTGCTCAAGGGCGGCCAAGCGTTTTCTTGCGGTAGAGCCTCGCTTGGCATTGCTGGCAAGATAGACAGTTCCTGGGAAGTCACCGCGACCAACACGGCCTCTGAGCTGGTGCAGCGTTGCCAAACCAAAACGGTCAGCATTAAAGACAACCATGACCGTAGCGTTAGGAACGTCAACGCCAACCTCAATGACGGTTGTGGAGACCAGAATCTGCGTCTTATTTGCGCGGAACTTTTC
>CAUTOT010000082.1:0-5731 GCA_963539765.1 uncultured Atopobium sp.
TACGGTATCTACCTGGAGTAACGGCGGTATTACCAGTTAAAAATCAGCCAAACAAAAGACGCAAGAATCGCTATCATGCCAAGAACAACAATGATGAAGCCAATACGTTGACCACGAGTTGTCTCTCGAAGGATTTTCTCGCCAGTAATAAGCTCTTTAAGGGTGAGCTGCTTGGTATTGATGTTAATTACCTGCTCGGCAACAGACTCTCTGAGCTGCTCAGTAATTTCTGGTGTTGCATGGATCTCTTTGGCGTCATCGATAACTGACTGCGCTTCATCGTGTTTATCTGCTGCTTCGTTAAAGAGCTCTTTGGCTGTCTTAATTTTCTCTTCCAGGGTCTCTATGTCTTTGCTCAGAATTCTCTGACGAGCATTAGCTTCAGCTACTACAGCATCATATTCCTGCTGCTTCTGCTCATAGTCTTTACGAGCCGCATCAATAGAAGACTCTGAGGATTCCAACGATTTGCCCTGTGTCCAGTAATGCGTCTGAGCCATCTCAAGAGAAGATTGGAAAGAGTTTTGCAGCTCATCAACTTGCTTTTTTGCCTGCTCTGCACGAGCAAGTTCTGACTTCAGGTCTTCCTCAATGCGAACAATTGCATCGTGATTGGCAGCGGGATCTGTTTTAAGACCTGCTAGCTCTTCTCTCAGAGAAAGCTGTCTTGCCTGGGAGTTTTCCAGTGCTTTATTTGCAGACGCTACAGCAGCATCGCGTTTCTCGGTAACTTCTTTAAGCTGAGCCTCGGCGTTTTTAACACCACGCTGTGCCTCAGAGATTGTTTTTGAAATATCATCTAACCTGCCTTTTGCTGTGGCAGCAACTTCTTTGTAAGGCTTAATCTTTGCTTCGTCGTCAACTTTTTGTTGTTCAAACTTTTGAATAAGCTGGTTTTTCTTAACCGTGAGAAGATCCACTTGCGTAGATTGATCGCTCATGACCTGAGCGGTCTCTGCAAAAATTTTCTCTTGCTCAGCAATAATCTGGTCAAATGAGCTCTGCACGTAGTCTCTGTGCTCTAAGTCTTGCTTGTCTTTAGCAAGATGCTCCTGCATCTGTTTGAGCTCTTGCTTTGCAGAGTTTGTCTCTTTAGCGGCGTTGTGGACTTCTTTGGTAGCCTGAAAACCTTCTGCAACAGCGGTTGTAGCGCTCTCAAACGCACTGCTAACGCCTTTTGCTACAACCTGAGTAGTGTCTTTGGCAATCTTTTGAATGTCCTGGGACTTGCTGACTTCAGGTGTGTTTTCAGACTCATTCTGTTCATCAGAAGTTGTTGTTTGAGTATCTATTGTGTCCAAATCCTCGGTTTTAGAGCTTTGGATATCGTTTTCAGCCATGGTGAGCCTCCTACAAGAGTTCCGACTTTTTATTTTTACCCTGTTTTTGAGCAAATCATAGTCTAATTTGGTTCTTTCTGGAAATAAGATTGGATATAATACGTTATGTTTTGTTACGATAGTAACGATTAATCGAGAATAACTCTCGAGTAGATTTTTGGTTTCCGGAAGGGGAGTCCACTTATGGTTTCAAAGCAGACTACTATCATCAATGCAACTGGTCTTCACGCTCGTCCAGCATCCGTCTTTGTTTCTGAGGCAAAGAAGTTTGAGAGCAACGTCACCATCAAGAATGTTGACAAGGACTCCGCACCAGTTAACGCTAAGTCCATCATGATGATTCTTGCTGCTGGCCTTGGTACTGGCACCAAGATTGAGATTGCATGCGACGGCGCTGACGAGCAGGCAGCTCTTGACGCTCTTGTTGCTCTTGTTGACAGCGGCTTCGGCGAGTAAGCTAACGGCTTACATACTGTGCACGTCAAGCCCGGCTTTGCCGGGCTTTTTTCAAAGAGAGGTTAGTATGACATTTGTTGCAACATGGCTTGTAACTACTGTTGCTACGTTGGTGGCCTGCACCTTAATTCCAGGTCTAACTATTGTGGGAGGCTCGTGGGCAGGTCCTATTCTGTTCTCATTAGTACTCGCAGCAGTCAATACGGGCATTAAGCCTGTTGTTAAGCTACTCTCATTGCCTATTAATGTGCTAACCCTAGGTATTTTCTCGCTCTTTATTAATGCCTTTATGCTTGAGCTTTCAAGTTTTATTTCTAGGAATTTGCTGCATGCGGGCGTTGCTATTGATTCTTTAGGCACCGCTATCCTGGGATCAATAGTTATCTCAATTGTCTCTTCAATTGTGATTAGCCTTACTGGTCTGAAGAAGAAGGAGAACCTTTCGTAAGTTCCTTTTGGGCTTTATCCAGTTTGGCAAAGCTTTCTGAGATAGCAGAAGTTAGCTGAGAAATCTGGGAAGACTCAGTAATGTTTTCAATCAAAGATGTTGCGGATGCATTGACAAGCGAACTAAGGAGGTCAAAGAAGACTTCTTTGGTTTGCTTTTCTGTTTTAGTGAGTGCTGCAACAACAGGCTGTAAGTTTGCGGGCGAGCTAATAATGTCGCTGAAATAGACTGCTCCGCCTGCCGAGAGAGCGTCAAAGAGCTCATTAGTAAAGTGCTCACGATCAGAGAGCGGGAGTTCTTTATACCAGTTGCTAAACGCCTCGTTAATCTTTTTACATTCCAGCTGGAAATCATCAGCAAATTCAAAGGTATTGCGTATGACCTGCCATGAAACACCGTCGTGAGCCATCATACCTGTCTCGGAGCTTTTTACGATGAGCTTTGGAACAGCAGGATCATCAAAAATCATGCCAACTACACTAAACTCAGGCAAAATTCTGATGTATTTATCTCCAAGCACCTTATGGGCTGTGGTGGGAAGAATTTCTGGACACATGTTAGGACCGTCGTTACTCCAGACGCGATCAATTGTGCCAAGCAGCTCGTCAGGGCAGACTGTTGCTGCGTATGCCGCAAGATTGCCACCCTTAGAGTGACCGCCAACCATAACGTTTGCGCAGGTAGTGCTATTGCCATCTGCAAGGTGTTCTCGAATACGTTTCTCAAGGTATAGTGCTGCTGATTTATCAGCGGAAGTAACCTGGAAGCTGAGGTTGAGGTTTTCTCGCCAGCCAACGAGCGTGCCGTCAGTTCCTCTAAAAGAAACAAACATCTGTCCCGTAGGCAGATAGGCGGTAAACGCTGCAAACTGCAGGCTTTTCTCGACATTAATGCGGTCTACATAGCGACCAAGTTCAATGTTGGCAAAGCGGGGAGCGTTAACCAGTGCCTCAAGGAAGGTTCCATCAACGCGAGAAAATCCCGTGATAAGAGATGGGTCATCTTTAAGCTTTTCCAGCATTTTGGCGCAGGCATCACCAAGCTGAACGCGTTTCTCGCTACGCTCAGAAGGCACGACGCCGCCAAATCCCAGATATGAAAGGATTGAGAGAATCAGGTTATCGACGTTGTTAAAAGGGTCATTCTCAAACGTCAGATCGCCGCGCCAGTGTAGATAGTCAACGACATTTGCCATGATGCCTCTTTCCTGCTGGTACTTTTCGTATACTAAGCATAGATGAAGATTGATTGATTTGGGGAGAAGCCCGTGGAAAAAGCTACAGTTTCTTCAAAAGCAATTGCTACCAAGAAGCGCTTTGTTTTTGCAGATGTTCTTACCATTTTGGCAGGTATTGCTGTTGTTATGCTGCATACCTCGCTTAACGTTTTTTCTCTTGCGCACACTAAAACGTGGGCCTTCTCTTTAGCTTTGCAAGCTGCGTTTATTTACGCGGTTCCTATCTTTTTTATGCTGAGCGGTATGAATCTGCTTGGGTATAGAAGCAAATATTCCACTAAAACATTCTTTATGAAGCGTGCGAGAAAGACGCTGATGGCGCTCATTTTTGGCAGCGTAACAGTGTATTTGATGTACGTGCTTTTTCCTACAAAGTTTTGGGGTGCCGAAGAGGTTGCCGCAAGTGCTGGTGTTGTTGATTTTGTAAAGCGCTTTCTAACCAATAACGTTAACAGCACTCTTTGGTTCATCTATACCATTTTGTATCTATATCTTTTGACGCCTGTGCTTTCTTTGGTAGTTCAAAAGAAAGAAACCCTGCTCTATGTTATGGCACTTACGCTCTTTGTGAGCTTTGGTTTGCCTCTTCTTGAGTTTCTTGGTGTTCGTGGTGTTTACTTTGATCAGCTGTTTAGATGGGCTGCGTTTAACAGCGATGGCCTTTTCTACTATCTGCTGGGATATTACGTTAAGACGTATTACGATGAGCTTCCAATATTTACTAAAAACAATTTAGTACTTGCTGTAATTTTCTTACTTTCGTCTGCGGCTATGTTTGGCTGGGGACTTATTGCTAACAACTTTGGAACCCCATTGACTCCAGAAATGACGTATCAGAGTTATCCAGTTGCTATTAAAAACTTCCTTTGTGTAGTACAAGCGGCATCTTTGTTCCTGTTTGTGCTGAATCTTGAGCCAAGGCTGCAGGAGCTTTCCGATGGTGCCAAGAAATGCATCAGCACGGTATCTGCTGGTGTTTTAGGAGTCTATCTGTTCCAGATTCCTGTTATTAATTTCTTGGGACTAAGACTTGGCCGATTCCCGTACAGCTTGCTTGGAAATGCTTTTGTACGAGCCATTTTTGTCTTTGTAGTCACAATTTTTGTAGTTATGGTATTCCAGTGGCTGATGAGGCAGGTCAAACAAAAATTTTCTGCTAAATAGGCGTTCTATTTCATCAGAGAAATTGAGTTGATATTAGAAATAATTTTAATATCATATAAAATATAGTTTATATAAACTGAAGGAGTACAGAGATGAGCTCTTTTACGTTTTTTAAACATAAAGATTTTTCTGTTAGCGCACCCGAAAATGCAATAAAAGTGCCACAGTATCATGCGTTCAATTCCACTAGAATACTGGGCTTTTGTTTGCTTAGTTTAATCTGTGGACTGCCTTTTCCTATGATCTTAATTACAGGTGATGATGTTTATTGCAATGTACCATTGGTGTCGTTTGTGATGTGCATTTTTGTTGCTTGTGTTTTTGATAAGGCTTATCGCATTCTTAATGATGGGACAGTTCAAAAGATAATTAAAAGCCTATGCTTATGCTTTGTTATTTGGTTGTTCTCAGCTCTATTTATTTACTGCTTAGCGTACATAGATTTGGGTTTAGACGGAAAAATTGTCAATACAGGTATAGGTCTTTTTGTATTTATCTGTCTTAGTCGGATTGTGATTCGTTAACAAATAAGCCTGCATAAAAATTTGAACTGCCTCCCATTTCTTATGTCCAAGAAATGGGAGGCAGTTCATATGCGGGTGATTATGATTCTGCAGCGTGTTAGCGTCGGCTTTTAGGCCTGGCGCACAAAATAGCGCAGCTTTGGTAGGTTCTGCCGAAGAATCGACATGTTCTTAATCAAGATAGCCAGGCAGCTAGAGGTCGTACTGCTTGATATGCATCTCTATGCATAAACTTAACCTAATATGCTAGAAAATGAATAGCGTCATATAAAAGATTTAACTATAGATAAATTCCGCACCTAAGGAACACACTTAAGTCAGATAATCTGCTCAGATGTGGGCATATTACACACCTAATGACGATAATCTGCATGTTTGTGGTAATTTCAGCGTCATGTATACGTCTTTTTAACAGATTATCTGACTTAGGTGTGTTTTGAACTGACTCCTATTTCTCGTGTCCAAGAAATGGGAGGTAGTTCACATCTTAGCGACAAGGCGTTTTTATGTATGTAACGGTTCTTAGGCGAGAAGAACGTGATGTAGATCTTCTACCGTATCT
>CAUTOT010000083.1:0-5647 GCA_963539765.1 uncultured Atopobium sp.
ATGTATACGTCTTTTTGACAGATTATCTGACTTAGGTGTGTTTTGAACTGCCTCCTATTTCTCGTGTCCAAGAAATAGGAGGCAGTTCAAAAATCTTATTTCTAGAGGCGTATTTGTTACTTATTAGCTCTTGCAGTTTATTACTTCATTTTCTTGCGGAGACCAAGTGCAACAAGAGTAGTGCCAGCTGCTGCGATAACACCTGCTACAGAGCTTGCGTCACCTGTATTAGGCAGAACGCTCTTCTCGCGCCTTGGTGCAGGAGTTTGGGTTGCATCAGAGGCAAGCACAACTGGAGTGGGCTCTGGTTCTGGCTGAGGCTCAGGTTCTGGCTCAGGATTTGGTGCCCAAAGAGGAGCAAAAAAGTAATAGTAAGTTGTAGTGTCGTCACGCAGGTCATCAGTAACGGACCACGTGGTAATATCAGCAAAATTCACGTGAACAATTCCATTAGCATCAACGGTGTAAGGCATTGACTGGTCAGAAGTTGCGTTATCCCTTTGATTACTGAGAAGTATTTCTGACGAATATCCTACCAGCGTGTAACCATCTCGCTGAATATTTCCATCAAAAGTAAAACTCTTATGATCGTCTGAAATCGTCGCAGGGATATAGGCATTTCCGTTGTATTGAGTGCCGTATGCGCCGACAACAAGATTAATCCTAATATTCCAACCAACTTCAGGATCATAATAACGAACAATAGTTGCACCATTGTCATCTGTTGAGGTGGTGCTGGCAGCAGCCTCAGTTGAAGTGGTTGTCTCAGTTGTAGCAGTCGTCTCAGCTGCGGTGGCTGCTTCAATCACCGCGGTTGTCTCAACTGCGGTGGTCGCTTCGGTCGCCGCAGACGACTCAGTCGAGACGGTTGCCTCAGCTGTGGCAGTTGCTTCTGTCACCTCAGTGCTCTCTGCAAGCGCAAGAGAAGAAAATACTGACGAGAAAACCAATGCTCCTGCAAGAACACCAGAAAGAATAAGGAGCTTTGCATTGTTGTGAAAATACTTAGACATGGGGATTTATTTCTACTAGGAAGCGACTATTTACTGCTGCATCTTCTTACGGAGACCAAGTGCAACAAGAGTAGTGCCAGCTGCTGCAACAACGCCTGCTACAGAGCTTGCGTCGCCGGTGTTAGGCAGAACGCTTTTCTCGCGCCTTGGTAGTGACTGCTGGACTGAATCGGACGCAGGTGCAACTGGTGCAGGCGCTGGCTCTGGTTCTGGTTCTGGCTGAGGCTCTGGTTCTGGCTCTGGCTCAGGATTTGGTGCCCATAAGGTAGTTAGATGATAGCGAATCGTAATAGTGTTTGTATCAATATTGTCGGTAATACTCCAGGCGACAATATCATCAAAATTCATATGAACATTGCCACCCTCATCGATAGTATATGGTTTCGACATATCTGGTGTTGCATTGTTCACTTCCTCTTGCGAAAAATAACCTGTTGAAAAACCTACCAGTGTGTATCCCTCACGCTGAACATTGCTACTAAAAGAAACACTCTTAAAATCATCTGAAATAGTTGGTGGAATATAATCTTTTCCGTTATAAGTGCCGCCATCTGTTGAGACTGAAATGTGGATTTCACGCATTATGCCATCGGCACCCATATAAGATCCAACTGCCTCTGCATCACTGTCGTCATCTGTAGCGACAACTGCAGCGGTCGTCTCAGTTGTGGTAGTTGCCTCAGTTGTAGCAGTACCCTCAGTTGTGGCACTTGCCTCAGCTACCTCAGTACCCTCAGCAAGAGCCAACGCAGAAAGTACTGGCGAGAAAACCAGCACGCCTGCCATAATGCCTGCAATTGCGAGCAGCTTTATGTTGTTGCGCAAATACTTTGACATTTCATATTCCTTAACTCGTGTATTTCAAGAAAAACGATTGTTTTTTAAACATGTTTCAACGGATTAGTAAGTATATATGAAAAGAAATTGCAGGTATACTGCCAAAACACCCAGTTATAGATATTCTTAAAATATCTATAACTGGGTGGTGAAACCACTTTTATTCAGCAATTACAGCGACTGGATGATCTCTTCTCCGCGAGCATTCTGCGGGATAAAACGAACCTCACGACGAGGATCAGCGTCGTCGGATCCCAGCTCTTCCTCAGAGAGCCTAGAGACATACACATCAAGGGTTCTCTCGCCAATCTGCTCTGCAAATTGCTCTCCCCACTCGATGATAGTCGGACCATCGGACTCAAGTGCATCGTACAGGCCGGTGTCTTCAAGCTGGTCAGGATTGTTTAAGCGATACAGATCAAAGTGGTAGAGCGGCATGGTTGTGCCCTCGTAAACCATCTCGATGGTAAAAGTTGGGCTGGTCACGTCATCTGTGACGCCCATGCCGGCAGCAATACCCTTAGTGAGCTGCGTTTTTCCAGCGCCCAGGTCTCCCGTGAGTACCAGCACGTCTCCTGCTTGCAGGAGTTTGCCCAGAATCTGACCAAGAGCGATAGTTTGCTCGGTGGTGGTAGAGACATACGTGCCAGCTGCGGTTTTCTCTGGCAGGTTGTTTGCAGCGGCGTCGTTGTTTGCCGCAGTGTTGTTTGCAGCGGTGTCGTCTACGTTGTTTGCAGCGTTGTTTGCGCTGGTAGAAAGGTTAGTCACAAGAGCCTCCTCGAGGGTGTTCCTCAAGCCAATCAGCAAGAAGTCGCAGGTCATCTTTGAGGAACTGCGCCCACTCCTTGCGGTAAATAGTTGATGCGGGATGCATAGTAGGCAGCACACTAAAGGCGCCTATCTGATAAAACTTGCCGCGCAACTCCGTCACGCCCTTATCGGTGTGCATGACAAACTGCGTTGCAAAATTTCCCAGGCAGACAATAACGTCTGGCTTAATAGCGCGAATCTGATCGCGAAGGTATGGAGAGCACTCCTCCACCTCGGCTACCTTGGGATTTCTGTTTGAAGGCGGTCGGCATTTGACCACGTTAGAGATAAAAACATCCTGGCGAGAAAGGCCAACTTCTTCTAACAGCGCATCAAGCTTTTTGCCCGATGTGCCCACGAAAGGTTGACCACTTAGATCCTCGTTTTTACCAGGAGCTTCTCCCACAATCATGATGCGAGCCGTGGGATTTGGGCCACCAAACACAATGTTGGTACGTGTTTCCCAAAGCGGACACTTCTTGCAATCAGCTATCTGCTCACGAATCTCGTCAAGCGTTTTACCTGCTTGTTTAGAATATGCTATTTTCGCATATTCTACGTTTGACATGCACTTTCTTTCTAAAGCATTTTTAGGCGAAGCAGGAGTAGCTGCCATTAGATGTACACCTTATCAAGGCGGGCGCCAAAGTTGCACACTACCTCGTAGTTAATGGTCTCACGCAAATCGGCCATCTCATCTGCAGTGATTTCTTGGTCGCCGTCTTTGCCGATGAGGGTAACCACGTCACCATAGCGAATCTCATGCGCAGGCTTATTAGCATGTGTACCTGCGGTATCAACAGCAATCATAAACTGATCCATGCAGATGTTGCCCACCTGGCGGACACGGTCTCCGCGCGTCAAAACGTCCATGCGGTTAGAAAGGCTACGAGCAAGTCCGTCGGCATAGCCAATAGGCACAGTAGCTACCTGGATGTTATTGCGAGGAACACGCCAGGTCATACCGTAACCCACACCATCACCAACAGCTGGATAGACCACGCGCGTCACGCGACCGCGCACGCTCATAACAGGCTGCAGGTCAATGCGGGGAATCGTGAGCTTGCTTGGGTGAAGTCCGTACAGGCCAATGCCCACACGAACCATATCAAACTGGATATCTTTGTGCAGAATAGTGCCGGGCGTATTGTCAGCATGTACCAAACCTAGCTCATAGCCTGCGTTTTTAAGTGTTGTAACCGCTTCAATAAAGCCATTAACCTGCAGGTCAAAGTCCCAGTTGTCGAGCACATCGGCCGTAGCAAAATGCGTAAACGTGCCAGCGCATTCAAGACCCCTGTGGAAATCGATAGAACCGCGCACCTCGAGAAGATCTTCTCGCCTGACGCCGATGCGGGTCATGCCAGTATCAATGGCCAGGTGATAGCGGCCAACCTTATTAGCTGCGGCAGCAGCCTCTCCGTAGGCAAGCGCGAAGTCAACCGTGTAAACGGAAGGCATGATGTCAAAGCGCACGAGGTCTGGAATGGAGGTAACTGGCGGCTCGGAAAGCACCAGGATAGGATTATCAATGCCAGAACAGCGCAGCTCAACGCCCTCATCAACCGTTGCAACAGCAAACTGGTCGGCGCCCACAGACTGCATGGCTTTAGCGCACTGAGCAGCGCCGTGACCGTATGCGTCAGCCTTAACCACGCACATCATCTTGACACCGCGGTTAAGCTGGGCCTTAAACGCCTTTACGTTGTGGCGGACGGCAGAAAGATCAATCTCTATCCAAGCCCATCTATCCTGGGGATATGCCGACATCAGGCTCACCTACTCCGCAGCTTCTTCAAAGTCTGCCATAGGAAATGCAATCTGCTCCTCAAGCGCATCAGAAGCAAGGCCAATAACGTCGCAGATGTCTCCAGCCATAGCTCCACGTACACCGAACTTCTCGGCAGCTAGCTGACCCGCGTATGCGTGAACCTCGCACGCAAGCGAGCAGAAGGTTGGCAGGTCATCAACTTGACCGGCAACCTGAGCCAGGCGACCAGCAATGGTGCCAGCAAGAACGTCGCCAGAACCAGCGGTTGCCAGCGTAACGGGACCAGGCTTTGGCAGCACGGCTTTCTGAACGCCAACGCAGCCAGTAGCGGTTCCCTTGGCAACAATGACCAGCTCAGAGCCACCGTCTGCCCAAACAATCTTGCGAGCAGCCTCAAGCTGAGCCACCAGGCTTGCAGGAGGATTGTCCACCTGGTTAACCAGGCGACCAAGCTCGCGACGATGTGGAGTCATGATGAGTGGAGCGGTACGGCGAGTGAGCTCGGGGAAATCTGGGAGGTTGTTATTAGTGAGGCGAGCAATGCAGTTGAGTGCGTCGGCATCAACAATAACGGGCAGCTCAGAGTCAAGCAGCGCGGAGGTAACCTTGACGGTTCCGCCAGAGACGCGCATGCCAGGGCCAACCAGCGTAACGGTACGCATGGCAGCAAGCTGCAGCACCAGAGGAGCTGCTTCCTCGGTAAGCACGCCCTCAGCGTCGCAAGGAAGGCCAATAACAGGAACCTCTGGCAGCATCATCTGAACGCAGCTGACAATGGCCTCAGGAACTGCCAGCGTAACGTAGCCAGCACCTGCACGAGCAGCCGCTTTAGCAGCAAAAACAGCAGCTCCAGGGAAGCGGCTTGAACCGCCGACCACCAGAACGGAGCCGCGAGAGTACTTATCGCAGTCGTTAAGCTGAGCAGGAACAGAAGCCAGATAGTCTTCCAGGTCAACGCGCCAGGCAACAGGATCTGCCTCAACAACCAGGCGCTCAGTCTGCTCGGCCAGAGGAGCTACGACAATGGAGCCGCAGACGTCGCGGCCAGCATCGGCAATGAGGCCGGGCTTGAGCGCAATCATGGTAACGGTGACGTCGGCAACAACACACGCGCTTTCTACCTGGCCCTTTTGAGCAGAAAGGCCACTTGGGACGTCAACAGAAAGCACGCGAGCGCCGGACTGATTGAGGCACTCAATCCAAATATCAAACGGAG
>CAUTOT010000084.1:0-5594 GCA_963539765.1 uncultured Atopobium sp.
GATTTTGTTAAAGAATCTGTGTCAGATTTACAGATTCTTTGCACTTTTCAGGCAACTTAAAAGGGTCTCAGGCTCGCTTATCCTGAATTTAACGGAGCTTTTCTAGCTCACTCCACAATTTAATTCGTTTAGCTCTTTCCGTTTTTCTGCGATCAGATGATGTGTGTCTTCTTGGTATTTCCAGCTGATTTCTAATTGAATTAAACATGTTATCCATAAAAATGATGTCGTCATACTCAGCTTTTCCAATAACAAACTCCAATATTCCAGCTGAAACGAGTTCGTTATTACGCTGATAGTCACGCATTGAAACATCTGCTAATTCATGTACGGCCCCATTGTATTCAATGGCTGCTTGTCTATTTGTGTCTGCATCGTAGTTACCCTTCGAAAGCAATAAATCGATAGCCCTTGTTTTCTCTGTAAGTTCTCTGCTCTTTAATTGCTGAATCCTTACTTCCTTATTTAGCTCAACCTTAGGAATTGCATAACCACCTGCGGACACAGGAAGAGAAGCGCGAAGAGCAAGTTTGACTTCCATCGGAGAAGCAGCATTATCAAAAGAATACGATGATGCTAATCTTGCATTACTTATTCCGTTACATCTAGAAACTGAGGATAAATAACGCTCAAAGTCTACCTTTTGAAAAACTGGATTATACCAATTAGATCTCAATTCAGAGGTAGATGGGTCGATAACATACCTACCTTGGAATTCTGAAATTAGCATCACTGTTTCTAGTAATGTTTGTTCTTGGGCCATTTCAATCATGAGTTCAAAAGGTGACGCCACTTTAATCGCTGATGTACCAAGACTCAACTCCATACACGGAGTTTGCGCAAAATGAGACGAAGTGTGAAATTTTATTCTGCTCGATTGATAGGTATTTTTCTTCTCGTCAACTACCAACTCAATTGGTTCAGTCAGCATTATTCCTAAGCTAGAAAATACCTTCTCCTTGATTTGACTAAGCTCCAAAGTTAAAAACTCTGTATGAATTCCGATACTCGAAGAGTCATGGTGAATCAGTCCGTGACCCTTAATTCTCATAGCACGGAATAGTTGTAGAGCGGTTGTATGTGATAGATAGAATTCCATGATTACATAGTATTTTCTTAAGAAAAACTTGCAACTTATATCGCTGATTGTAAATAAGTGACATTTCTTGTAAAACTGCAGGTCAGGCAAACCTGTCAGAAAATCATTGCCACTAAATATCCAGCTAGCAGTGTTAGACCTCGTCTGCGACGTATTCTTGGTCAAATTTTGGTCAAATTCGATTTGCGTCAAATTCGCAATTTTCATTTCTGCTGTACGAATGTACTGAGGCGAGAAGATCCAGTTTTCCTTGTACAAAAATTGCCTAAAAAGTTAAAAGAATCTGTAAAATGGCCACAGAATCTTTGACAAAATCAGGCAAATCCACAGATTCTTTGCCAAGTTTAGGCAAAATATACCGAATCTTTTCACTTTTCAGGCACACATTAGGGCGCACTTATCGCACCCACATTTCGCGAGAAGGACGTGCTCGGTGCACGTCTTTCGCGCATACCGCGCCCAACAAAAAACGGACCTGGAAAAAATCCAGGTCCGTCGCTTTAACTAGCAGCAAGAACGCGCTGTCGCATCGCACGTCATCGCATCGACGCCCGCGCTCAGCGCATGTCGAAGGTTAGTTCCAAGCCTTACCGTCGGAACCAAACTCGCGGATGAGCTCCTTGGTACGCTCGACGATTGCCTCACGACCAGGCTTCAGGAGCTTACGAGGATCGTAGCCCTTGCCGTTGTCAACAAGGCCAGCCTCAACGTACTTCTTGGTTGCCTCAGCAAAGACAAGCTGAAGGTCGGTGTTAACGTTGATCTTGGAGATGCCCATAGAGATAGCCTTCTGAACCTGCTCTACAGGAATGCCGGTGCCACCGTGAAGAACAAGTGGAAGATCACCAACGCGCTCCTTGATAGCCTTGAGCTGGTCGAAGGAGAGGCCCTCCCAGTTAGCTGGGTAGATACCGTGAATGTTGCCGATGCCGCATGCAAGGAAGTCAACGCCCAGGTCAGCAATCTTTGCGCACTGCTCAGGATCAGCAAGCTCACCCTTAGCGGTAACGCCGTCCTCGGTGCCGCCGATGCCGCCGACCTCAGCCTCAACAGAAATACCCTTTGCGTGAGCTGCCTTTACGACCTCTTCGGTACGCTTAAGGTTGGTCTCAAAATCAGGCTCGTGAGAACCGTCGTACATAATGGAAGTAAATCCAGCCTCGATGCACTTGAATGCATCCTCATATGAACCGTGATCAAGGTGGAGAGCAACTGGAACAGTGATGTTCTTGTCCTCAACAAGACGACGAACCATATCTGCAACAACGCGGTAGCTTACCTGCCACTTTGCTGCGCCGCTGGTGCACTGAATGATGACAGGAGACTGAAGCTCTTCTGCTGCATCAAGGATTGCTGCGGTCCACTCAAGGTTGTTCTCGTTGAATGCGCCGATGCCATAGTGACCCTTCTCGGCACTCTGGAGCATGGCTTTTGCGCTTACAAGCATGCTAAACCTCCGTTTGACGGAAAACTGATACATATAAATGATACCTTGTTTCATCACCTTTGATAGGGTCGTTTTTAACAAAACACCGCGAGAAACCCGATGCGTTCTCGGGCGAGAAACCCACGCTGCAGAAACATTACGGAACCGTCGCATTGGCGACAACTAGACAGGGTTTCTCGCCAGCTGATGTTGCAATTTAGCGACGAAACATTACTTCTTCACAAAAATGAGGTAGGCTATCAGTTCGAAGAAAGGAGCATCTTGTGAGCTATAAGCACTTTGATGCAGACAAAACTCGACTTGCTTCGCCTGCTCAACCTACAGATGAGGCAACAGACGAGAAGCCCGGCCTTCTGAAGGACGTCTCGATTACCCAAATTTTGGCAACGTCACTTGCTGCGGTAACCGCATTTGTGTTGTCAAACCAGATTGGTATTGCTGGTTCAATCATCGGCGTTGCCGTTGGTGCCGCTGCGTCGGCGCTTGCTTCGCAGATTTACCAGAACGTTATTAGGCGCTCCACGCACAAGTTCCGTAGCAGCGACAACGATGACTACAACCAGCAGGCATATCCTGACAGCAATCAGACTACGCTCGAGGGCACGCAGTACATGCCTCGACCCCAATACGCACCTTCTCGCGATTACTACTCCAACACTGCTTCTACCGCTGGACAGTCGTCGCAGGTAAATCGCACGCCAAAGTTGTCACGCAAGCGCGTAAGAGCGCTGACCATCGTAACCATTATTTCGATCATCTTTACCATTTCCGCCGTCATTCTTTACGCCATGTTCCTCAGCTATATCACCGACGGATCTGGCCTGGGGCCAAAGGTTAGCACCACCCCAGTTGTGACAGAAAAGACTGCGGATACCAGCAATTCAACGGATAAGAAGGACGACTCCAGCTCTTCTACCGAGAAAACCAATGAGTCTAGCAATTCTTCTGATTCCAAGGATTCTTCTTCCGAGAACTCCGACTCCAAGAAGTCAGAGACTACCAGCTCCGACAGCTCGTCTAGCTCGGAAAAGACCAGCGATTCTAGCAGCTCAAGCAACTCATCGGAGAGCAACTCTTCCAGCACCAACTCTGGAACAGGTAGCTCAAGCAGCAATTCTGGTTCCAATCAGAACTCTGGCTCAAACAGCGGTAACAACAGCGGGTCTAACGGTTCTGGCTCAAACAGCTCCAACGGCGGCAACTAAGCCGCCAGTACGGCAGCCGCGGTCGCAGAACTACCGGCCCAGCATCCGCCCACGCAACCACCGGTGCGGCAGCCACTGCAACGCACCTAACAGCAACAACAAGCAGCAGCTCGCGCTGAGCTTGCTACAGAAAGGATGGGTATGGAAACCACAAACGCATGGAAAAAGTACACCTCGGAGGACCTGGAGAAGCTCCAGTCGTTTGCCGAGGGTTACAGAAACTTTATCTCCGAGAACAAGACTGAGCGCGAATGCGCCACAAGCGCCATCAAACTTGCCGAGGCAGCAGGTTACGTCAAGCTTTCCGACGCCATCGCTGCAGGTAAAACCCTCAAGGCTGGCGACAAAGTCTACGCAGACATTCGCGGCAAGTCCGTCATCTTTGTCCAGATTGGCACCAAGTCCCTGGAAGAGGGCCTAAACATCCTTGGAGCTCACATCGACTCCCCTCGCCTGGATGTCAAGCAGAATCCTCTTGAAGAGCGCAACGAGCTGGCAACCTTTGACACCCATTACTACGGCGGCGTCAAGAAGTACCAGTGGGTCACCATTCCTCTGGCAATTCACGGCGTTCTTGCACTTAAAGACGGTAGCGTCGTAAACGTATGCGTTGGCGAGGACCCAACCGATCCTGTTTTCTGCATTTCCGACCTTCTCATCCACTTGAGCGCTGAGCAGCTTGGAAAGACCGCATCCAAGGTCATTGAGGGCGAGATGCTGGACCTTATTGTTGGCAACCGCCCACTTGTTTGGGGCCAAAATGGCGAGAAACCCGCTGATGCAGAGGGCGACGAGCCAAAGGAAGCTGTTAAGGCTAACGTCATCAACATCCTGAAGGACCTCTACGGCATTGAGGAAGCAGACCTTCTCTCCGCTGAGCTTGAGATTGTTCCTGCAGGTCCTGCTCGCGACATGGGCTTTGATCGCTCCATGATCTTGGGCTACGGTCACGACGACCGCAGCTGCTCCTACCCTTCCCTGATTGCTCAGCTTGAGTGCGACACTCCTGCTCGCACCTCCGTCACCATCCTGACCGATAAGGAAGAGATTGGCTCCGTTGGAGCTACTGGCATGAACTCTCTCTTCTTTGAGAACATCATGGCAGAGGTTCTGGCGCTTGCTGGTTTTGAGTCTCCACTTTCCCTGCGCCGCTGCATGGCTAACTCCTACATGCTCTCTAGCGACGTTTCTGCTGGTTATGACCCAAGCTTTGCTGGTAGCTTTGAAATCAAGAACTCCGCCATCATGGGTCACGGTCTTGCTTTTAACAAGTTCACTGGTAGCGGCGGCAAGGTTGGCTCCAACGATGCCGATGCCGAGTACGTTGCACTGATTCGTCGCATTATGGACAACGCTGGCGTCCAGTTCCAGACCGCTGAGCTTGGCCGCGTTGACGCTGGTGGCGGCGGAACTATCGCATACATGCTGGCAAAATATGGCATGCACGTCATCGACTGCGGCGTCCCTGTTCTCTCCATGCACGCACCTTGGGAGGTTGCAAACAAGGCTGACATCTTTGAGGCATATCGCGGTTACCGCGCATTCCTCGAGTTCAGCGAGTAATTGAGTCGCATACATTAGCAGCGCACACAAATTCCGTACGCAAATCAAGCTAACAAGAAAGACGTGAGAGACAAACTCTCACGTCTTTTTCTGTATCAAATCCAAGGCGAGAAACCCATCCAGCCCGCAGTGAACTGCCTCCCATTTCTTGGACACGAGAAATAGGAGGCAGTTCAAAACACACTTAAGTCAGATAATCTGTCAAAAAGACGTATACATTACGCTGAAAATACCTCAAACGTGCAGATTATCTTCATTTGATGTGTAATATGCCCGCAAT
>CAUTOT010000085.1:0-5566 GCA_963539765.1 uncultured Atopobium sp.
GGGTTTCTCGCCAAGCAAACAAAAAAGAGGCCAGACCGAAGTCTGACCTCTCAAGTAAGCAATGTAGGATGGACTTACTTAAGGGTGACGGTAGCGCCAGCCTCCTCGAGCTGAGCCTTAGCAGCCTCAGCGTCCTCCTTCTTAGCGCCCTCGAGGACTGCCTTAGGAGCACCCTCGACGACCTCCTTTGCCTCCTTGAGGCCAAGGTTGGTAAGAGCACGGACAACCTTGATGACGCCGATCTTGTTGTCGCCGAAGCCCTCGAGGACAACGTCAAAGTTGGTCTTCTCCTCTGCCTCCTCAGCAGCGCCACCAGCTGCAGGAGCAGCAGCGACAGCTACAGGAGCAGCAGCGGAAACGCCAAAGACGTCCTCAAGCTCGTGAACGAGCTCAGAAAGCTCGAGTGCTGGCATCTCTTTAAGGGCCTCAATGATCTCATCTTTAGTGACAGCCATGTCAATTCTCCTTTTTAAACGATGCAGCCTTTGTACTGCATCTGGGCAAAAGCCCGGCTTGTATGTGTGCGTTTAAGTGCGTCTACACTCTCACGCGGTTTGCGCCAATGCGCGGGTACAACAAAACGTTGCTTATGCAGCGTTCTTCTGATCTGCGACTGCAGAAAGAGCGGTTGCGAGTCCACGAGCTGGACCAGCGCAAACCTGTGCAATACCGGTAAGTGGGCTTGCAACAACGAAGACAAGCTTTGCAATGAGCTCCTCGCGAGAAGGAAGATCTGCGTAAGCCTTTGCCTCGTCAGCAGTAAGTGCCTGACCATCAGCGATACCACCAATGAACTCAACTTTCTTGAGCTTCTTGGCCTGATCCTTGATGACCTTAGCGGCCTCGACAGGATCATTCTCATAGAAAACGTATGCGCAGGTACCGGCGAGCATCTCGTCAATCTCTGGCATACCAGCGTTCTTAAGAGCAATCTTGACGATGTTGTTCTTATAGACCTTCATGTGAGCGCCTGCAGCGGTAAGTGCGCGGCGAAGCTCCTGAGTCTCCTTTACGGAGAGACCACGATAGTCGATAACGAACAGGCCCTTGGAGTTGTCGAGAGAAGCGGAAACCTTCTCGAGCAAATCAAGTTTAGACTGAGCTGGCATGTAGTACACCTCCTTTATCATGTCTCAGGCACGAGCGCCAACAGGTGCGGCCCTCACATGAAAAGACCCCACTTTGGCAACCAAAGCGGGGTCTGGATGTACTAATCTCAAGACCACCTCGGCAGGCGGGAATTCCCATTAAGCCTTGGATTCAAGGCGCCGGCTGTCTTTGGCAGCGAACGTGCAACTACAAGACGTCTGTCTTGCGTTGGATATTGTGCAGCAAAAATCAACGCGAGTCAAGGTTGAGCGCGCAATTTCTTTCTCTTCACAAAAATTTGACGAGAAGGGCGGTCGAGCTGCTACGCACACGCCTCAAGCCGAGCGCACACCGCAAGAAAAATCCGGTACCTGCAAGCAGATACCGGATTAAACGTGCTAGGTACTTCTAAGCGATTAGCTTAGTCCTCCATGAGGTTACGAACCTTGGTTGGATCAACCTTGATGCCAGGGCCCATAGTAGAGGAAATAGCAACGGTCTTGACGTACTTACCCTTTGCGCTGGATGGCTTGACGCGGATGATCTCGGAGATCAGTGCGCCATAGTTCTCAACAAGCTGCTGGACCTCAAAAGAAGCCTTGCCGATTGCAACGTGGCAGATACCAAAACGGTCTGCACGATACTCAACACGACCAGCCTTGAGCTCGTTAACCATCTTTGCAACATCCATGGTAACGGTGCCGAGCTTAGGGTTAGGCATAAGGCCACGAGGACCAAGAACACGACCAAGACGACCAACCTTACCCATCATCTGAGGGGTTGCGATTGCTGCGTCAAAGTCAAGCATGCCCTTCTCGACCTCTGCGATGAGCTCGTCGCCACCGACGATGTCAGCGCCAGCTGCCTCAGCCTCGCGGGCCTTCTCGCCCTCTGCGAAGACTGCAACGCGAACGGACTTACCAGTGCCGTGAGGCAGAGAAATAGAACCGCGAACGTTCTGGTCAGCCTTACGAGTATCGACACCAAGGCGAATTGCTACCTCAATGGTCTCGTCAAACTTAGCAGTTGCAAGCTCCTTAGACAGGGTTACTGCCTCTTTTGGGCTGTAGAGGTTTGCACCGTCTACCTTGGCAACTGCATTCTTGTAGTTCTTTCCGTGCTTAGGCATTATGTACCTCCTGTGGTTAGCGGGCGTCTGCCCTCCCACTCCTACATCTTCCGTCCATAGTTACGCCCTCTTGGCGAGAAACCCAACTACGTGCACTAACGTCGGATGCTCTGACAAAAACAACCGTCAGCCACACACATGGCTGACGGGAGTAAACACTACTCGGCGATGGTTACACCCATGGAACGAGCGGTACCAGCGACGATCTTCTTTGCAGCCTCAATGTCGTTTGCGTTGAGGTCAGGCATCTTGATCTCAGCGATCTTGGTGAGCTGCTCCTGGGAGAGCTGGCCAACCTTATCGCGCTGAGGAACACCGGAACCACCCTTGAGGTGAAGCTCCTTCTTGATGAGCTGAGCTGCTGGAGGAGTCTTGGTTACGAAGTCAAAGGAACGATCCTCGTAAACAGAAATCTCGACTGGGATGATGTCGCCAGCCTTGTCCTGAGTTGCAGCGTTGAATGCCTGGCAGAACTGCATAATGTTGACCTGTGCAGCACCCAGAGCTGGTCCTACTGGAGGAGCTGGGTTTGCCTGGCCTGCAGGAATCTGCAGCTTAATAAAGTTAACAACCTTCTTTGCGGGCATGTTAAGCCTCCTGTTTGAATACTTGTGAGTCTATTCTCGCGCACTCCCGAGAAGCAATCCACAAGGGACGAGAAGTGCGGGATAAGCCGTTAGTTACTAGTCTATCAGGGAAATCTGATCCATGGTGAGCTCAACCGGAGTCTCGCGACCAAAGATGGTGAGCATAACCTTGATCTTGCCGGACTCTGCGTTGACCTCAGAAACAGTTCCGTCGAAGTCAGCGAGAGGACCAGAAAGAACGTGAATTGCCTGACCGACCTCAATATTGGTTGCTGTACGTTTAGGTACAGGGCCACCCGTCTTCATACCGCCGCGGCGCATGATCTTATCGAACTCATCACGACGCAGAGGAACTGGCTTGCCGTCAATGCCAACAAAACCAGTTACGCCTGGGGTGTTGCGAACAACAGCCCAAGTATTGTCATCCAGCTCCATGCGAACAAGAACGTAACCTGGGAAAACCTTGGACTCTTTGGTCTCGCGCTTGCCGCCGTCCTTGACCTCAGTAACTTCCTCAGTAGGAATCTGAATATCAACAACAGCACGCTCAAGGCCATAGGTCTCAATACGGTGCTCAAGGTCTGTCTTTACCTTGTTCTCATAACCTGAATAGGTGTGAACTACATACCAGCGCTTAGCCATTGATTATCCCCTCAGTCCAGTAAAGGCGACGAGACCAGCAACAATGCCAGTATCAACCAGCCAAGTTACCAAGCCAAAGAAAATGATTGTTGCAATTACGGCTACAGAGAAACCAGCAAGCTCAGAGCTTGAAGGCCACACAACGCGGTGCATTTCTGTACGAACGCCTGCAAAATAAGTACCCAGGCGGCCAAAGAAGCCAGGGTTAGCGTTACGCTGAATGGACTTCTCCTGCTTCTTTGCCTCGACCTTAGTGGCCTTAGCAGAAGCTTCAGGAGTAGCTTCAGTCTGAAGGGCCTCACGCTGGGCGCGCTCTTCTGCGCGAGCCTTACGTGCGCTCCTCTTATTGCGCTCCTTATTTGCCATCCTACGCTCCCTTGGATGTTATACCTACATACAAACCGGCCAACCCTTATGGGAAGGCCGGTGAAGTTATCTGGCAGGCCAGGAAGGACTCGAACCCTCAACAAACGGTTTTGGAGACCGCCGCTCTACCATTGGAGCTACTGGCCTAGAACGAACCCACCTAGCCTAGCGGGTCTCGCGATGTACCGTGTGCTTGTGGCACCATGGGCAGTACTTCTTCAACTCCATACGATCTGGGTTGTTGGACTTATTCTTGTCCGTAGTGTAATTACGACGCTTGCACTCAGTGCAGGCGAGAGTAACGAGTGTACGCATTGATCCTCCTGAACACGGTCACGAGATGTATTCTCGAAATGTGACGCGGTTGCTTAGGTTAGCACCCACTACCCAGAGATGTCAATACTTTTCTCTAATTACTCTAGGCGTTCACATATTTTTTCTCGACAAAAAACCCGGCGCGCAAAAAGCACGCCGGGCAAGTTAGCAACTTTAAAAGAAGTTACTCGATGACGGTGGAAACACGGCCATCGCCGACGGTGTGGCCACCCTCGCGGATAGCGAACTTCAGACCCTGCTCAAGAGCGATTGGGTGAATGAGCTCGCAACCAACGGTGATGTGGTCGCCAGGCATAGCCATCTCTACCTTGCCACCGTTTGCATCGGTGAGCTCGTAGATGTCGCCGGTTACGTCAGTTGTACGGAAGTAGAACTGTGGACGGTAACCAGAGAAGAATGGGGTGTGACGGCCGCCCTCTTCCTTAGTAAGAACGTAAACCTCACCGGTGAACTTCTTGTGTGGAGTAACGGTACCAGGCTTGCAGAGAACCTGACCGCGCTCGATGTCCTCGCGCTTAACACCACGAAGAAGAATACCGACGTTGTCGCCAGCCTCGCAGAAGTCCATGGTCTTACGGAACATCTCAATGCCGGTTGCAACAGAGTTCTGAGTTGGCTTAATACCAACGATCTCGACTGGATCGTTGAGCTTGAGCTCACCACGCTCAACACGGCCGGTAGCAACGGTACCACGACCAGAAATGGTCATGACGTCCTCGATTGCCATCAGGAATGGCTTCTCGTTGTCACGAGCTGGTGTTGGGATGTAGGAGTCAACAGTGTGCATGAGCTCACGGATGGACTCAACCCACTTCTCCTCGCCGTTAAGAGCGCCGAGAGCGGAACCACGGATGATTGGAAGGTCATCGCCTGGGAAGTCGTACTCGGAGAGAAGGTCACGGGTCTCCATCTCGACGAGGTCGATGAGCTCGTCATCGTCGACCATGTCGCACTTGTTCAGGAAGACGACGATGTAAGGAACGCCGACCTGACGTGCAAGAAGGATGTGCTCACGAGTCTGAGCCATAGGACCATCGGTTGCAGCAATAACGAGGATTGCGCCGTCCATCTGAGCTGCACCAGAAATCATGTTCTTGATGTAGTCTGCGTGGCCAGGGCAGTCGACGTGAGCGTAATGGCGCTCCCAAGTCTCGTACTCAACGTGAGCAACGGAAATGGTAATACCACGCTGACGCTCCTCTGGAGCCTTATCGATGTTCTCGAAGGCGGTATAGTCTGCCTTGCAGCCCTCGGTCTCAGAGAGAACCTTGGTGATTGCTGCGGTAAGGGTAGTCTTACCGTGGTCGACGTGACCAATGGTACCGATGTTTACGTGTGGCTTTGTGCGGTCAAACTTTTCCTTGGCCATTGCCAATCCTCCTTCTGGAACTAACCCTCGGGCTAGACCGTGGTGAAA
>CAUTOT010000086.1:0-5481 GCA_963539765.1 uncultured Atopobium sp.
AGTACACGTACTCGGGAGCCTTCATGCGGCCTTCAATCTTGAGCGAGCCCACGCCCGCCTCAATCATGTCGGGCACGTCATCAATAGTGCAGTAATCCTTAGGACACAGCAGCCTGTCAATGCCACCCATCGAGACAACTTCATGCTTAGAGTTGAGCAACTCATAGGGCAGGCGACACGGCTGCGCGCAGGCTCCACGGTTAGCAGAGCGGTCTCCACGCATAGATGACATGTGGCAGATGCCCGAATAGCAGAAACACAAGGCGCCGTGACCGAAACACTCCAGCTCAACGCCAAGCTTGGAAATAGTAGAAATCTCTTCTTTCGTAAGCTCTCTAGACAGGGTGACGCGACCCACGCCAAGCTTTTTGCAGGCAGCAACACCGCGCGTATCGTGGATGTTTGCCTGCGTTGATACGTGACATTCAATCTCTGGCCAGGTTTGTCTGACCTGAGCCATAAGACCCCAGTCCTGGATGATAAAAGCATCTGCGCCAAGGATCCACGCGCGGCGAATCAGGCGCAGGACACGCTGCATCTCGTCCCACTTAACAACAACGTTCACGGTAACGTACACGCGAGCGCCAGCTAGATGAGCCTGTCTGCACGCACGCGCAAACGACTCGTCATCAAAGTTGTCCGCACCACGGCGAGCATTGAAGTTGTTGCCCAGGCCGCAGTAAATAGCGTCAGCACCACCAGCAAGAGCTGCGGTAAATGGTGCTGGACCTCCCGCTGGGGCGAGAAGTTCCATCTGGGTTGCACGAGGGAGCGGCGAAGACGAAAGTTCTTTATCAGAAGCTTCCTCTGTCCACTCTGGCTCGTTCATGCGATTAAGCTCGTGAGCTGTGGATTCTCGCTCACGACGATTACGTTCGTTCATACTACCTAACTTGCCTTTAGCGCTTACTACTTCTTAAGTGAAGAAAGTGCTGGATGAATCTTATCTTTGTCGGAAAGAATAACCTTTGCAGGATCTAAGGTTTTCTCGCCAAGAAACGCTGGCCACTCAACGCAAAGCTCTGGATCGTTCCACATAATGCCGCCCTCATCACCTGGGTGATAGATGTCGTCACACTTGTAGCAGAACTCTGCAGTCTCGGAGAGTACCAAGAAACCGTGGGCAAAGCCGCGAGGAACAAAGAACTGTCTGCGATTCTCCGCGGACAAAACAACGCCTTCCCACTGACCCCAGGTTGGGCTTCCCTCTCGCAGGTCAACTGCAACGTCAAAGACAGTGCCGGAGATTACGCGCACAAGCTTTGCCTGTGGATGCTCAATCTGGAAGTGAAGGCCGCGAAGCACGCCCTGCACGGAGTAAGACTGATTGTCCTGCACAAATGAAGCGTCAATGCCGCCAGCAACAAAGTTTTCTTCACGGTAAGTCTCCATAAAGCCACCACGAGCATCACCGTACAGCTTTACGTCCACAACCTTTACACCTTCAATCGAGGTGTCATAAAACGTAAAATTGCCCGACTGAATAGGGTTTTTAAGCTCTTTTGGAAACTCCATAGCGTTCACCTTTCGATTTCTTTAGGTAATCTACTATATACGAGTCAAGATTAATAAGGCTTTTGAGCTATGATATTCATGCAGTTAACGTGTAATTTGCAATTCAAAGGATGCTTGTGAGAATTCTTGCAGTCGTTCCCGCTTACAACGAAGAAGCCTGCATTGCTTCAGCTATTACAGAGTTGTGCCAGGTAGCCCCTCAAGTTGATTACATCATAATCAACGACGGCTCCGCTGACCGCACACTGGACATCTGTAAAGAGCGTGGATTTAACTACCTTAATTTACCTGTTAATGGTGGTCTTTCTGCTGGCTTTAGGGCTGGTATGCGCTATGCAAAAGAGCATGGCTACGATGCAGTGGTGCAGTTTGACTCCGATGGCCAGCACAGGCCTGAATACATTGCTCCTATGGCGCAAGCAATGGTAAACGAGGGAGCAAACATTGTTATTGCTTCCCGTTTTGTCACCAAAGCTCGCGGAAATTCTCCCCGAGAGATTGGCTCCAAGCTTATTTCTTGGCTCATTAAAACAAGCACTGGTCAGACCATCACTGACCCCACGTCAGGCATGCGTATGTACGACCGCGGCCTTATTGAGACGTATGCGCGCTCCTTTGACTTCTCCCCCGAACCAGACACTATCTCGTTGCTGATGCGCCGCGGCGCAAAGGTTGTCGAGATTGAAACTGAAATGCGTGAGCGTCAGGGCGGCGAGTCCTACTTGAGCTTCTATAACTCAATTATGTACATGGCTCGCACGTGCCTCTCGCTTTTGCTCTTCCAGTGGTTTAGATAAGGTGACACCATGACTTTAGTTCTGAGAATTCTGCTGCTTATTGGCGCCCTTTTTGCCATGGGCATTGTCATCAATAGTGTTCGCAAATCAAAGATTCGCATTTCCGACTCAGTCTATTGGGTTGTCTCTGCAGGAATCCTTGTTTTGTTTGCGCTCATCCCTCAGCTTGCCTATTTCTTCTCAAGTCTGTTTGGCTTTATGAGCCCTGCAAACTTTGTCCTGCTGCTGGTTATTGTGATGATCCTTATCAGGCTCTTCCATCAGTCCTGTGCAATCTCTAAGCTCACCTATAAGGTTGAGCAGCTTTCTAGTGAGCTTGCTCTGCGTGATAAAGATGCACGTGACGAGAAGAACCTTGATTTTGTAACTGATCTAAACCAGCGTACTCGCGTGTAAACGACAAGTCAGTCATTTGACGGTACGCCCACACAAGCAATACCTTAAAAAAGTCCGCTTACGCAGCGGACTTTTTCTTTTGATCTTTAAATCCCAAGAAGCAGAAAATGCCAAATACCAGAGCGAGAATTGCAAGCGAGGCATCGTATAGAATGCAAGCTCCCATAATGCCAAAGTTGCCCACAAACCATCCCCCGGTAAGTGCAGCAAAGCCTGCACCTGCAGCGTAGCTCACAAAGACAGCAACCTGCTTACGCATGGTTACTACGGCATAGTACAAAATGACGGTAAGAGCATTGAGTAGACCGCCAAAGAGCAATAGCAAAAGCTCAAACTTATATGGCTCAAAATCAAGACCATACAAAAGTCCAAGAACTGGAGCTCCCAATGGCCAAGCTAAAGCCATCGAAACAACAGTAGCCAGGGCAACTACCGCAAACCCTTTAAGAATCAGACCCACAAACTGTTTGTCTTGCTGATTATTCCAATATTCGGCCATCTGAGTGAGCAGCGGCTTAAAGACAAAGTTACTTAAAAGATTGATAACCATGGCTGGCATGGCCAATGCCGTAAAGAACGTAAGAAGCGCCTGATCGCTCAAAGCACCCAGTGCATAGCGAGGAGCACCAACAACGTACGTTAGCAAGAATGAACCAGCAAACAATGGAGCGGTGGTAACCAACAGCTTTGTAATTTGCTTAACGTCAAAGGTAGGCTTAAGCGTTGCCATCTTCTTAGTAGGAGGAATGACAAGCGCAACCATAACTACCAGTGATGCAACAAAAGAAAGAGCAGCACCAACAAGCAAATTCTTTGTAAGAAGCACACCTACCGCAAAGCCAACAACGGTTGCAAGAACACGATAAAAGAATGCTCTACCAGCAATATCTAAGCGACCATGCTGCTGGAACATACCGTGGAAAACATCTTCTACAACGTCAAATAAACGAAGTGATGCAATAAGGGCATACAGCACTCCCTCGTAGCTCAATCCCTGGGACTGCAGGGTAAAGATAATGATTCCCGCAATCATCAAACCAGTTGTGATGATTCGTGCCGCAAGATACACACCAAACGAGAACACTTCTTCTGTATCGGTAACCTGATACGTCCTAATTTCAAAGTGACCAATAACCATAAGCTGCTGAGCCACAGCATACGCAAGCGAGAAAACACCACCGGCAGCAGCTCCCATGGTACGTGTGACCACCATCAACATAAGCACTGTTGAGGCAGCGTTCATTAAAGAACCAAGCGTATTCCAGAAGTAGTTTTTCTTAAGCTGTTCCGCAGAAGTATCAATAGTCATAGTTAGCTTTTCTGACCAAAGTCCTCAAATGCCTGACGGCTTCCCTTGGTAACGTCTACATCTTTCCATTTGCCAAAATCAAGCGCACCAGGATGATGGTTTTTACGATCCTTCTCTGGAGGAAGCTGCATGTAATCCCCGTATCCCCTGGTTAAAAGCTTGTCATATTCCTTTGGAAGCGTAGTAGTAATGTCCTCAAAAGGAACGCGAACCATTGGGAATACATCCTCTTTGTCCATTGACCAGTTCTCTGGATCAGGTTCAACAAAACTTGCGTAATGAGTGGTTTTCTCGCCCTCTGCAGCACGTGCTGCCTGGTCCCACTTACGTTGAATATACGCAGATGAAACCCTAAAAAGCTTTAAGGCGTGGTGAATGACAAAGCACCCTGCAAGAGCAACTTTCTTTTTCCAGCCAACTAAAGGCACACGAGGTGTTGGAGTGACCAGCAAGAAGTTCAAGCGTCCCCAGAACCACGTTTGGCGCTTAATCTTAGCCAGCTTCTTTGGATCCGCCGGAATTTTATCAAAGGGGAAAATTCCAATTGAGATAGCGTAGGTAAAAGGACAGGTCATAAACTCATCAGGGACGCAAACTGTTCCCTTTAAAGAGAGGTTTGTATTAACTGCTGGAAAGAAATTGTCTTTTCTTCCGTTTTGAATGCAAAAATCTGGACGAAGAAGCGCTGGTGCCTTCTCCAAAAAAATCTCATAGTCCTCGCGGAACATCGAGATATCTACATCATCATCCCAAGGAATGAAGCCTTTGTGCCTCACAGCGCCAATAGCAGTTCCGCCGTAGGCTTGATACGAAATGCCAAGCTCCGTACAGACGCGGTCAAGCTCATCCATCAAAAGCGTAGAAAGAATCTGAATCTTTCTTAGCTCATCAGGGTTCTCGTATGTCTTATATCCGTCAGACTCCACAAAGGCTCCCATTCGCCATCGTCCGATAACATTCTTATAATACTAAACATCGGAGCTAATCGATTGGATGTAGCAATGTATACACCTCAGGATCACACGTTTGCTGTCTGCGCTTATGGCGAGAGCCCCTATCTAGAAGAGTGCATTCTCTCGCTCAAAGAGCAAACACTGTCTACGAATATTCTTTTGGCTACTTCAACACCAAATGAACTGATTCAGTCTCTTTGCGAGAAGTACAACATTCCCATGCATGTTAATCCCGGTCCGGGAGGCATTGCTGGCGACTGGAACTTTGCCGTGAGCGTTTGTACAACTCCGTTAGTAACCATCGCTCACCAAGATGATCTCTACAAACCAAACTATGCAGAGTACATGCTTGAACGCGTGAACAGCTCTTCTCGCCCACTAATTTACTTCACCAATTACGGAGAGCTGCGCGACGGTGAAGAAGTTCTTGAAAATCGTCTGCTTAAGGTAAAGCGTCGTCTTTTGTACTCGCTCTCCAAGCTAGAAAATGCAGGTAAAGCATGGGCTAAAC
>CAUTOT010000087.1:0-5429 GCA_963539765.1 uncultured Atopobium sp.
GAGACATGCTTACTGGCCAGTATCAGCGTTCGCTGGACTCCAAGATTCGCGTGACTCTTCCTGCACCTCAGCGCAAGCAGCTTGGCGATGTTGTCATCTTGCTCCGTCGACAGGACGCGCTTTACGGCTACTCACCTGAGGCGTACGAGGCTTGGATTGCAAGTCTGAACCTCAACCCAAGGAACCGCGACGACGTCACAGCACTTCGCATGCTGAACGCAGCAGCAACAACCGTCGACATTGACTCGGCCGGCCGCGTTGCTCTGGGAAAGATTGACGAGTCCGATCCACAGGCTAGGGAGAAGCTCCAGCTTGACCGCGACGTCACCATTGTCGGTAACGGCGACCACTTTGAGATTTGGAACACCAACAAGTGGAACAGCCTCTTCTCGGCAGATGACCGCGTTGCAACGCTCGAGGACCTCATCTTTGGCGCCTAGTGAGGCGAGAAGATCGTGAAGGTAGAAGACGGTAACTTGAAAGTCGAATATCGGCACCAACCAGTAATGCTTGCAGAAGTGCTGCGCGAGCTGGACCCCAAGCCAGGTGAAGTTGTTTGCGACTGCACCTTGGGAGGAGCGGGTCACACCGTAGAGATGGCAAAGATGATTGCTCCAGACGGTCTTTCCATTGGAATTGACCAGGACGCAATGGCTCATCAAGCAGCAGCTGCTCGTCTGAAGCAAGAAGTACCAAACGCGGAGTTTTTGCCGCTTAAGGGAAACTTTGGCGACCTCGACGAACTTCTCGTCTCTGCAGAAGTCCCCGGAGTTGACTGTTTCCTCTTTGACATTGGTGTTTCTTCTCCTCAGCTTGATATCCCAGAGCGAGGCTTTTCGTACCACGAAGACGCCCCGTTGGATATGCGAATGGACCCGGGCAAACAAACTCCAACTGCACAAGAGGTCATCAACACCTATAACGAAGCCGACCTCGCCCGAATCCTTCGAATTTACGGAGACGAGAAATTTGCCTCACGCATTGCACGACGCATTGTACAAACGCGAGAAAAGCGTCCCATTCAAACGACGCTTGAGCTTGTTGAGGTAATCAAGGCAGCAATTCCCGCAGCAGCGCGTCGTCACGGCGGACATCCCGCCAGAAAGACGTTCCAAGCACTTCGTATTGAAGTAAACCACGAGCTTGAGGTTTTGGAGCGCGGACTACGCAGTGCAATTGCCTGGGCTAATCCAGGAGGCAGGATTTGCGTTATCTCGTACCACTCGCTTGAAGATCGCATTGTCAAGCACGTGTTCTCCGAGCTCAGTCAAGGTTGTATCTGCCCGCCAGACCTTCCGGTTTGTATGTGCGGTCAAGTGCCGATAGTTGACGTGATTACGCGCAAATCTCTTGTGGCAACCCCAGAAGAGATAGAGCGCAACCCAAGGGCGAGAAGCGCCCTGATGAGGGTAGCGGTTAAACGCGACCCAGAGAAATGAAGTACCCCATAGCACTTGTTGCTTGTTGTTAAGAAGTTTTTGAAGGGATTGAAGTTTAATGGCACGTTACGGATCAGAAGCTGTAGCACGCACAACTCAGTTTGAGCATGAGTACGCTCCTGAACAGAGCACTCGCACATCTTTTGAGGTTGTCCCTGGTGGCGGCCTTGATGCTGATGCTCGCCGTGGCGTAAGCAGCCAGTTCATCCAGCGTGTCAAGCTTATTGCTGTTGCTGCAGCACTCTTTCTGACACTTGGTGTTGTCCGTATTGGCATCTCTACCGCTACGGTTTCTACTCTTCAGGCTAATAACGTCATCAGAAATGAAATGCGCGCAACAACTGCAACTAACGATTCCCTGCGCGTTTCTCGCTCCCTGCTTGCAAGCACAACACGCATTGAGCGCATTGCTACTCAGAATTATGGTATGACTCTTGAGACAAATCGTCCTGTTGTAGATGTAAGCAACAACGCTTAGGCGTAAAATATACGTTGTGAGTACGCAGAATCGACATACTCGCGCATCGCGCAGAAAAACTCCTGAGGCCTCGTACGACGAGGCCTCTCGTGTGCATTTTCGTGGTCATCGTGGTAGCAGCGGTGGCTCGGATGGTGTTGGCCCTGAAGGTAGACTCCGTCGCGTAGCAGCTACTATGGCCATTATGGTGGCAATTGTTGTTCTTAGGCTTGCTTGGCTGCAAATCTTTACGGCAGCAGATCTTGCAAAGGGCGCCGAGAATAACCGCACCAACGATATTGTCTTGCACGCTCGTCGCGGTACCATTTACGACCGCAACGGCAATGTCTTAGCCATGAGCGTTGACTGCAAAGACATCTATGCCAATCCTTCAGAGATTAAAGACGCAAGCTCCGTAGCTCAGGTTTTTGCCTCGCTCTTAGGCGGAAGCCCTTCAGACTACCTTGGAGACCTGCAGCAAGACACTACCTTTGTCTACGTGCGTCGTCGTGTTGACACTGATACTGCTTCTAAGATTGAAAAAGCACTTGATGAGAAAAACCTCAAGGGCGTCTATTTTGTTAATAATACCAAGCGTGTCTATCCCTATGGCAACGTTGGCGTTCAGATTCTGGGCTTTGTAAACGCAGACAACGAGGGCGCTTCTGGCCTTGAGTATTACTACAACGATATCCTTGCAGGTACTAATGGCCACATGATTGTTGAGACCGGCGCTGGTGGTACTCCAATTGCTGGCGGTACCTCAAACATCACTGAGGCACAAAATGGACAGGACATTGTTCTTTCCATTGATATTGAGCTGCAGAAGAAGGCAGAAGAGCAGCTTACTGCCGCAGTCAAAGACTTTGAAGCCCAGCAGGGTGGCTCAATCATGGCCATGAATCCTCGTACCGGAGAAATCTATGCCGCCGCTTCGTACCCTCTGCCAGATTTTAAGAGCGATAACGGCGTTGACTACGAATCCCTCAACCTCAAGCTAGTCTCAAGTATCTATGAGCCTGGCTCGGTATTTAAGGTAATTACCACCTCAATTGGTATAGACAATAACCTCTTTGGTCCAAATTCAACCTTCAACATTCCAACTGAGCTCAAGGTTGGCGATAACAAGGTTACCGACGATGATTGGCGTACCAGCGCCATGGACATGAGCGTAAGAGAGATGCTCAGACGTTCCTCAAACGTTGGTATGGCCTTCCTCGAGACACAGCTCATAGGTGATGAGCGCTTTGCAGCAGGAATTGATAAGTTTGGTATAGGTCACACTACAGGCATTGACTTCCCTGGTGAAGCTACAGGAATTGTCCGCTCTCTGGACGAATATGAAGGCCCAACTGGCGGAAACATGGCGTTTGGCCAGGGTCTTGCAATTCCATTTATCCAGGTCATTCGCGCATATACCGCTGTTGCTAATAAGGGAACTATGGTGACTCCACACTTTATGGTTTCTAAGGGCGGTCAAGAGGTTACCTGGCCTACTAAAGACGTTATTTCCGCTTCCACAGCTTCGGCCGAGCTTGACATGATGACTACCGTTGTCAAAGAGGGCACCGGTGTTCGTGCAGGTATCTATGGCTATACTGTTGCTGGTAAAACAGGTACGGGCCAGCAGGTTGTGGAAGAAACCGGCTCGTACGGCGAGAATTCCGGTTTTGTTGATTCCTTCTGCGGTATCGTGAATCCATCAGAATCTGATTTGATGGTCTACGTTGGACTTAACGATACCCACCAGCTTGCATCGCAGTCTGCTGCTGTGGTCTTCTCGCAATTTGCAAAAGACGCAGCTACACGCCTTAATATTCAACCAATCAATAACTAGGAGAGCTCATGGTTAAGCTTTCGGTTGAACAGATAGTCGCAGCTACAAATGCACGACTGCTCCACCGCGGAACCCGCGAGGTTGCGGGCTCGGTCGTCATCGACTCTCGTGAGGTCCAGGAAGGCTCGCTCTTTGTGGCCTTCGCTGGCGAGAAGGTCAATGGAAACTCCTATCTCTTATCTGCTGCCCAGGCGGGCGCTGCTGTTGTAGTGGCATCTGAGCCTGTAGCAGACAATCTGCTCGACAACCTGGCCGCCACAGGAGTCAGCGTTCTTGAAGCCGCTGACGATGACTGTGAGGCGTTCCTGCTGGCTCTTGCCGCTGCTTGGCGAGAAGCCCATCCAAACTGGCTGGTTGTGGGCGTAACTGGATCGGTTGGTAAAACTACCACCAAAGAAATGCTTCGTCGCGGCATTGCCGCCACTCGTCGTGTACACGCAACCGCTGGCAATCACAACAACCTTATTGGTCTGCCACTTACGGTACTTTCTACTCCAGAGGATACCGAGGTGCTTGTGCTTGAGCTGGGCATGAATCACGCTGGCGAGATTACCAGGCTCACCTCGGTTGCTCGTCCAACGGTAGCCGTCATTACCAACGTTGGCACCAGCCACATTGGTCTTCTCGGCAGCAGAGAAAACATTGCGCGCGCCAAGGCAGAGATTGTCTCGGGCATGCGCGCATTTGGCTCAATTGAACCTACGCTTATTCAGGCTTCGGCGGGGGACTACACCAAGTTCATTGCAGATGAGTTTGCTCGCCCTGCTCGCGTTGTTTGCAAGACAGTGGGCGCCACAGGAGCTGACCTCATGAGCGCACAGCAGGTCACTCTTGACGAGGAGGGCCTTCCAACTGCCACTATTGTTGCTGCATCCGGCTGGTCACGCACGGTAACTCTTGAGGTACCTGGGCGCGTTGTGGTAGACGACCTTCTTTTGGCACTTGAGGCTATAGAGACGCTTGGTCTTGACCTTGACGCTGCTGCAGAGGCTATTGAGCAGATGCCTGCCACTCGTATGCGTCTTTCGGTACTTGACGCACCCTGTGGTGCCAAGATTATTGACGATTCTTACAACGCCAGTCCTAACTCGACAGCTGCAGCCCTTGACGTGTTGATGCAGATGCCAGCGGAAGGTCGCCGCATTGCTCTTATCGGAGAGATTGGCGAGCTTGGACCAGAGGAGAAGCGCCTCCACGGTTATGTGGGTGCCTATATTGCTGCTAAAAACCCAGACCTTGTTGCCTTTGTAGGCACGGGAGCCGCGCGCGAAATGGTTGAAGCTGCGCGCGTTATGGGTTTCTCGGAAGATAAAATTGAACAGTTCAGTGATGTCAACGAAGCACTTTCCGTGCTCGGACCAGTACTTGCGCAAGGAGACGTTCTTCTCGCCAAGGCATCGAGGTCTGCCCAGCTTGATATTTTTGTAAAAGGAGTTACTGAGTAATGTTTTACCAGACTATTTACCCAACATACCAGGTGTTTGTTGCGCTTGGTGTCTCCTGCATCATCACTTTGGTCTTAATGCCGATCTTCATCAAACTGATGAAGAAAGAGGGAGTGGGTCAGCAGGTTCGCGCTGACGGCCCTCAGCAGCACCTGGTTAAGCAGGGTACTCCTACTATGGGTGGCGTTGTTATGCTAGTAAGCATTGTGCTGACCTGTATTGCACTTGCTCAGTGGAACACCGACCTCATT
>CAUTOT010000088.1:0-5406 GCA_963539765.1 uncultured Atopobium sp.
AGCAGCATGATAGAGATACTTAGGAACAAAATAACGAACCACTAATTTATTTGTGATTGCAGAGATTGTTAATATAGCGGCAAATAGACAACCTTGTAGAAAGTCATTAAAAGATCCTGACACAGCGGAGTTCATGAGAATTGAAGTTATATAGGGAGAACATACCGTAACTAGTTCTAGAGAAGTTGTAAAGAAAAAAGAGCCGAGTAACAACTTTTTGTTACTCCAAAAAAGACTCCGTTTAAGGTCATTTTGAATTTCTTTAACATTGCTTTTCATGTCAAACCTTCTTTATCTGTAGAAAAAGCCGTTGACTATGTATGTAATCTAGATACTGTCGATAATTTTTCAAGTAATTTTAGTGTTTGGTATGTTTAATGTGGCTTCTTTCAGCTAAAACTTTGAATTGAATATTTTGAAAATCAATACTACTACTTTTTTATACAAAGTGTAATTTTTTATATGAAATATTAAAAGAACATTACTATATTCCCCTAAACCACATCTGTTTCAATGCATTATACTGTTCAAATGGTTAATAGGAATACTGCTAAAAGCATATGAAAGGCAAGATTACTGTGGAAGAAATGCCCAAGAATTATGATCCTCAGGCAGCTGAACCTGAGCTCATTGAAAAGTGGATAAAGGCAGATTGCTATGGTCGTAGTAAGGGAACTGAAGACCGTACAGTAGTTATCCCTCCACCAAACGTTACCGGCATCCTTCACATGGGCCATGCCATGGATGACACCATCCAGGACACCTACATTCGTTATTCTCGCATGCGTGGTTACTCAACTCGTTGGATTCTAGGAACTGACCACGCAGGTATTGCAACCCAGACTAAGGTTGATAAAAAGCTTAAGTCAGAGGGTATTTCTCGCCTGGAGATTGGTCGCGAGAAATTCCTGGATGCTTGCTGGGATTGGACGCGCGAGTACGGCGGAACCATTGTTTCTCAGATTAAGCGCATGGGCTGCTCCATTGATTTTAATGACGAGAAGTTCACTATGTCTCCTGAGTACACTCAGGCAGTGCGTAAGGTCTTTGTTGACTGGTATCATGACCAGCTTATTTATCGTGGAAAGCGCATTGTAAACTGGTGCCCTCATTGCGAGACTTCTATTTCAGATGATGAGGCAGAGTACGCTGACGAGAAGGGCCATCTTTGGTACCTGCGTTATCCGCTCAAAGAGCCTGTTAATGGCGTTGAGTACATTACCGTAGCAACTACTCGTCCAGAGACTATGCTGGGCGATACCGGCGTAGCTGTTTCTCCTCAAGATCCAGAAAAGGCTGATCTTGTTGGAAAGACCGTTATTCTGCCAATTGTTAATCGAGAGATTCCAATTTTCTCTGACTGGCATGTTGACGCAGGCTTTGGTACCGGTTTTGTTAAGGTAACCCCAGCGCATGACCCAAATGACTTTGCTATGGGTCAGACTCATAACCTTGAGCAGATCAACATCTTTGATGAGCACGCTGTTGTTGTTGACGGCTACGGTGAGTTCTCCGGTCTTGACAGAGATCAGGCTCGTGAGGCTATTGTTGCTTGGTTTGAAGAGCATGGCCTGCTCGATCACATTGAAGACCTTGATCACTCCGTTATGCATTGCTTTCGCTGCGGCACAACGCTTGAGCCATGGCTCTCTGAGCAGTGGTTTGTTGCTGTCGATAAGCTCAAAGAGCCCGCAGCACAGGTAGTCAAAGACGGTCAGGTTACCTTCCACCCAGAACGTTGGACTCAGACCTACCTCACTTGGATGGAGAATCTCCGCGACTGGAATATCTCCAGGCAGCTTTGGTGGGGGCACCGTATTCCTGTGTTCTACTGCGATGATTGCGGTTGGCAGGACGCTCTTATGGAAGACACTGATGTCTGTCCAAAGTGCGGCAGTCATCACGTTCATCAGGATGAGGACGTTCTGGATACCTGGTTCTCTTCTCAGTTGTGGACTTTTGCTACACAGGGTTGGCCAAATCATCCTGAGCAGCTTGAGGGTCACCACCAAACACAGGTACTGGTATCAGCTCGAGACATCATCTTCTTTTGGGTTGCTCGCATGATTATGAGCTCGCTCTATTTCACCAAAGAGATTCCATTCCACGATGTCTACATCTACGCAACCATTTTGGCTAAGGACGGCAGCCGTATGTCCAAGTCAAAGGGTAACGGTGTAGATCCTATGGACCTGATTGCTAAGTACGGTGCAGACGCAATGCGTTATAACCTGCTTACGCTTATCACTAACAACCAGGACGTCAAGTTTGATGCTGTTCTTGATAAAAAGACCCGTGAGCTTATTGAGTCTCCAAGAACTGACCAGGCACGTTCATTTGTTACTAAGATTTGGAATGCAAGTCGCTTTGTTCAGATGAACCTTGATGGCTACACAACCGGCATGCCTAAGGCAGAGACACCAGAAGATGCATGGATGTTCTCGCGCCTTGCAAAGGTTGTTGCAGAGACGACTGAGCAGCTTGAGACCTACGGCTTTGGTGAGTACGCTCGCAACATTCAGTCCTTCTTCTGGAATGATGTCTGCGACTGGTACATTGAACTCTGCAAGGGTCGCCTTCTGGATGGAACTCCTGATCAGCGCCTGCAGGTTCAGCGCAACCTTGTCTTTGTCCTGGATGTCAGCATGAGACTTTTGCATCCAGCCATGCCATTTGTTACCGAGAGCGTTTGGGATGCCCTTCCTGCATCTGGTCTTTTGAGTCACGATGCGGAGTTCTTGATGATTTCTGAGTGGCCAGATCCAGAGAAGCTTGCAACCTTTGTTGACGAGGCAGCTGAGCATAACTTCTCGCTTGCTAAGACCGTTGTTTCTGCTGTTCGTTCTTCTCGCGCTCGTTATAGGCTGTCTCCAAAGACAGACCTTGCTGTTGTGGTTAAAGCTCCAGCACAGGATGTTGCAGCTCTGAAGGAGCAAGCAGCATTCATCCAGAACGTTGGTCGCGTAAGCTCGCTTGAGGTTGCTGAGGCTCCTCAGAAACCTGCTGGTTCTGTTTCTGTCACCGATGCTGGCCTTGAGATGTACGTTGTTCTTGGTGAGCTTGTTGACCTTACTGCTGAGGCCAAGCGTCTTCAGAAAGATCTTGAGTCTGCAAAGAAGGAGCTCTCTGGTGTGGAGCGTACCCTTGCTAACCAGGGGTTTGTTGCTAAAGCAGCGCCTGAAGTTATCGAGAAGAAACGTGCACGCGCAGAAGAACTTACTACGCTTGTTGCTCAGCTAGAGCAGCAGATTGCTGACTTCTCATAAGTAAAGCTTGCTGCGGTGCAACAGCCGCATCTTGTGTTTAGTACGTGCATGCAGTCCACTTTAGGTTAGGAACAACATGTCTGAGATTACATCCGATATCGAGATTGCTCAATCATCCGAGATGCTTCCCATCTTTGAGGTGGCAAAGCGCGCAGGTATTCCAGAGGATTTGCTTGAGCCTTATGGTCACTATAAGGCAAAGCTTGATGCACGTGCCCTGGCAGATAAGCCTCTTCGCGGAAAGCTTGTGCTGGTAACCGCTATTAATCCAACGCCAGCGGGTGAGGGAAAGACTACTACCTCGGTTGGTCTGGCGGATGCCTTGACCAGCTTGGGACAGTCTGCCATGTTGGCCCTTAGAGAGCCTTCTTTGGGCCCCGTCTTTGGCGTCAAGGGTGGCGCCGCGGGCGGTGGATATGCCCAGGTAGTTCCTATGGAGGATATTAATCTTCACTTTACCGGAGACTTCCACGCTATTGGTGCTGCAAACAACCTTTGCGCTGCCATGCTGGATAACCATATCAAGCAGGGTAATAGCCTCAACATTGATCCACGCCGCGTTGTGTGGAAACGCTGCGTAGACATGAATGATCGACAGCTCAGAAACGTTGTTGACGGCCTTGGTGGCATTGCCGATGGCATGCCAAGACAAGACGGCTTTGATATTACCGTTGCCTCCGAGGTTATGGCTGTATTCTGCCTTGCTTCCGGCATCAAAGACCTTAAAGAGCGCCTGGGTAGAATGGTTATTGCCTACACCTATGACCGCAAGCCTGTTACCGTCAGCGATATCCATGCCGAGGGCGCTATGACAGCGCTGCTCAAAGATGCTATTCAGCCTAACTTGGTCCAGACGCTTGAGCATACACCTGCTCTTGTTCACGGTGGACCTTTTGCCAACATTGCTCACGGCTGCAATACGGTTGAGGCCACAAAAACTGCTCTGCGTCTTGCAGATTACGTTGTTACCGAGGCTGGCTTTGGTGCAGACCTTGGTGCCGAGAAGTTCTTGGACATTAAGTGTAGAGCTACAGGCCTTGCTCCATCGGCTGTTGTTCTGGTGGCAACCGTTCGCGCTCTTAAGTACAACGGAGGCGTTGCCAAAGCAGACCTTAACCAGCAAAACGTTGAGGCGCTTAAAGAGGGCATTCCTAACCTGCTTCGCCACGTTGACAACATCCAGACGGTTTACGGTCTTCCTGTAGTTGTTGCTATCAATGCATTCCCAACAGACACTTCTGAAGAGCTTGCTCTGGTAGAGGAGGAGTGCAAGAAGCGTGGCGTTAACGTAGTGCTATCTGAGGTTTGGGCAAAAGGCGGTAAGGGCGGCCAGGCTCTGGCAGAAGAGGTTATGCGCCTTTGCCAGACTGAGTCTAAGCTCACCTTTGCTTACGATGTCAAAGAGTCTTTGAAGCAGAAAATTACTGACATTGCTACCAAGATTTACCACGCCGATGGCGTTGAATTTGCTCCAAGTGCCGCCAAGCAACTTCAGCAGCTTGAAGAGCTTGGCTTTGGCGAGCTCCCTATTTGTATGGCAAAAACTCAGTATTCCTTTACTGATGACCAGACCAAATTGGGCGCTCCAGAAAACTTTAAGATTACCGTGCGAGAAGTTCGTGTTTCTGCAGGTGCTGGCTTTGTAGTCTGTCTTACGGGCTCCATTATGACCATGCCAGGACTTCCAAAGGTTCCTGCTGCAGAGCACATTGATGTTCTTGATGATGGAAGAATTGTGGGTCTTTTCTAATGTCTTATCCCTCTTCACCTGAAGAAGTTGCGTTTACAACCTATAGCGCTGACTCTTATGCTCAACACCTTGCTGCTAAAGAGCCTATTCCTGGTGGCGGTAGTGCTGCTGCTTATGTGGGGGCACTTGCAGTGTCTTTGGCTTCAATGGCTGGTGTGTATGCACAAGGAAAACCTGCCTATGCTCAGCATGAAGACGATCTTGCAAAATACATTGCTCGAGCAGGAGCCCTTCGCCAAGACTTCATGGAGCTTATGGACGAGGACTCTCGCCAGTTCCTGCTCGTTTCAAGCGCATTTAGTGTGTCTAAAGATGATCCAAAGCGTGTAAAGATTATTGAGGATGCTCTTAAAGAAGCAGCTCAGCCTCCACTGAAGGTTATGAGAAAAG
>CAUTOT010000089.1:0-5351 GCA_963539765.1 uncultured Atopobium sp.
GAAGCTCTGGAATATCAAGAGCGCCACAGTTGCACATAGTGGACTTGACCTTCAGAAGCGAAGCCTCAACGCCGTCCTTCAGAGGACCTGCGTATGGAACGTACGAGTCAACTCCCTCAACAAAGGAAAGACCGCGCTTGTTGCCGCCAAGGTCGTAGCGCTGCCAGTTACGAGCACGAGCAGAGCCTTCGCCCCAGTACTCCTTCATGTAGGAGCCGTTGACAATAACGCGATCTGATGGGCTCTCATCAAAACGAGCAAAGTAGCGACCAAGCATCATAAAGTCAGAGCCCATAGCAAGAGCAAGGGTCATGTGGTAATCGTAGACAATTCCGCCGTCAGAGCAGATTGGAATATAGACGCCAGTCTCCTCAAAGTACTGATCACGAGCGCGAGCAACATCAATAACAGAAGTAGCCTGACCGCGGCCAATACCCTTCTGCTCACGAGTAATACAGATAGAACCGCCGCCGATACCAATCTTGATAAAGTCAGCGCCAGCCTCTGCCAAGAAGCGGAAGCCCTCAGCGTCTACAACGTTACCAGCGCCAATCTTGACGGAATCACCGTAGGTTGCACGAACCCACTCAAGGGTGCGCTTCTGCCACTCGGAGTAACCCTCAGATGAGTCTATGCACAAAACATCAGCACCAGCCTCAACAAGCAGAGGAACACGAGTCTCATAGTCACGAGTATTAATACCAGCGCCAACCATGTAACGCTTTGAGTCATCAAGAAGCTCATCTGGAGCAGACTTGTGGGAATCATAATCCTTGCGGAATACAAGGCTAACCAGGTGGCCGTTCTTATCGACAATAGGAAGAGTGTTGAGCTTGTTGTCCCAGATAATGTCATTTGCCTCTTTGAGGGTCGTATCCTCAGCTGCGGTAATAAGCTTATCAGCTGGGGTCATAAACTCAGAAACAAGCTTAGAGCGAGCATCGCGAGAAGGACGATAATCACGAGAGGTAACAATACCTACGAGCTTACCGCGAGAAGTGCCGTCATCGGTGACAGGCATGGTGGAGTGACCCGTCTTCTCTTTAAGGTCAAGCACCTCACCAAGAGTCATTTCTGGAGTAAGGGTTGAATCGGAGACAACAAAGCCTGCCTTGTAGCTCTTAACCTCGCGAACCATCTGAGCCTCATCCTCAGCGGACTGAGAGCCATAAATAAAGGCAATGCCGCCCTGCTGGGCCAAGGCAATTGCCAGACGAGGACCAGAAACCGACTGCATTACTGCAGATACCATAGGAATATTGAGCTCAATTGCGCTTTTCTCGCCACGTTTAAACTTAACAAGAGGAGTCTTCAAAGAAACATTTGCAGGGATATTCTCAGCTGATGAATAGCCAGGAACCAAAAGGTACTCAGAAAATGTGTGTGATTCGCCTTCGAAGAACTTTGCCATTGTTTTTGGCTCCCTCCTGACCTACCGGTCATGCTCAACGTGTTTTGGCATTGTACCACCAGTGGAGTTAATTATTTAATTTGAACTCCCACTTGAAGCAATAACATCCTCAAAGTTAACAGCAATGTCATGTTTTGTAGGAACCCACTCAACCTTTTTAAACAAAGCTGCAACGGTAATTGGAATATACGTCATCATAAAAATAGGGAACGTAAAGAGATTGGTAAAAATACGCCATTTCTTCTTTACGTGGAAATGCTTGTACTCCGAGATGGTGGTAATAAGCGCCAAAATAAAGAAGACCACATACATCGAGAAGACCGTCATGACCAAAGATCCCACACTCATAGCAATCTCTGCGTCAGTAGCAACGAAGCCGTGGCTCAAATAGCCAACTAGCATGTAAGTACCATTAATAAAGGCTGAAAGCAGTGTCAAAATCATGCCTGGCGCAATGGTCATGAGCATATCGTATGAAGCAAACTGACCTTTAAAAATACCCTTAATAAGATCAAAGCCGTACGAGAAGAACACCTGGTAGAAGCCTTTTGTCCAACGCATACGTTGTGTCCACGATGCCTTGAAGGTCAAAGGCTGTTCATCAAAGAATTCTGCTGGTGCATAACCAATTTGAATATTGTGAGCACTGCAGAAGGTGGAGAATTGAATATCCTCGGTAAGGGTGTGGAAATCCCATCCATGCATGCCTTTAATAATGCGAGAAGAAACCATCCAGCCAGAACCAGAAACAGCGCAGCTAGTACCCATCATCATACGGGCGTTATTCAAGAACTTTGCCTCACGCATAAACCAAGTTGCGTATGCAGAGCTTACCCAGCTGGAATCAAAATTCTTTGAGTTTCTGTAGCTGGTACAGACAAGATATCCTGCATCAAAAGCCTGATTCATAATTTTTAAGTAGCTTGGAGAAACCAGGTTATCGGCGTCCATAATAATGAATGCCTCGTATTTGTCGCCGTACTCATTAAGGATGCGATCAAAGCCGTAATCCATAACCCAGCTCTTACCTTTACGAGCAAGGTCATTACGCTCCCAAGTAATTGCTCCAGCTTTTCTTGCCTCTTCAGCTGTTTTATCGGTACAAGCATCTGCAACAACAAAGACATCCATAAGCTCTCGAGGATAATCCTGAGAAAGAATGGACCTGACAAGGTTGCCAATAACTGGCTCTTCATTGTGGGCAGCAATAAAGAAGGCATAGCGGTGCTGCTTTTTTGCCTCTGGCAGTTTTACCTCGCCCTTAACTAAGACACGAAGGATGTACACAATCTGATAGAAGTATGCGAGCGTAAAGAAAAGCCAGATGATGAAATTAAAAACAACGATTGGAGTGATACCGAGTCTGTTAAATTGCAATGGCATATATCCCTACGCTCCAAACTCAAGGCAAATATGTTTTATCAGCCAAAATCTCTCGATAAACAATTACCTTACAATCTTAGCGCAACAAAAGGGTCAAAGTATCCATGCCTTTGAATCCATTTTTTCTCCCCCATCAACGCACATGCAATTGGCCGTCTTGGATATCGAGAAGAACGTCTGCTTCTTGATCTAGTTCATCGGAGTGCATAATCACCACGACAGTCCGCCTACCTTTGAGGTTTGCGAGATATCTACAAAGCCTCTGAGCTGTTGGCGCATCTAAATTCTGTAGAGGTTCATCCAAAACAAGTGCCCCTTGTTTTCTGGATAGAGCTCTCAAAAGACCAATTTTTTGTCGCTCACCCAAAGAAACGGACTCCTCTTTTCCGTCAAAAGCATGCGTCTCAAGAGAGGAGAAATCGAGCAAGTTGTAAACCGCACGATCAATCTTTTCTCCAAACATATTGTCAGCAAGGCTTCCTTCTACAAGAGGTACCGGACGAGCAAAACGAGAACAGTCTTTAAAATCATCCGAAAGCTCTATATCACCACTAAATAGCGATGGATCAGAGCAGCCTGCCAAAAGATCTACGAAAGAAGACTTGCCTGAGCCATTGGAACCTCTTACCACCACGAGAGATCCTTGTGGAATGCTGAGAGCTTGTGTATGGAAAAGTTCTGGACCTTCAAGAGTAGCTAAAAGAGTTCCCTCTCCTATCTTTACAGCTGGTTTAAGTGAAGGGTTCCAAAGCTTCTCATACCCTGAAGGCTCTTGGGATTCTTTCTCGTGCTCAAGATAAACATCAATATCCGCTTTTGCAGCAAGATATGAGCTTTTAACAGAACAAACCGTATCAAGCGGTTCGCTCAATACTGACAAAATCAGATAGGCGGCTAAAATCTCTCCAACACTCATCTGACCTATAGAAAGCAGCATAACACCTGTAATTATGGCTACGACTTGCGTGAAATTTGAAAGCGCTGATGGAAGGCTCTTTGATAAAGAGCTGAAAAAACTACTTCTTTTTACATAGAGGAAATACTCATCGTTAACCGCCTCGTAAGCATTTTCAAAATAGTTCTCTGCACGCAGCACATTAATCGAGAGCTTTTCCTCAATTATGCGCCTACCGATATCCAGCCAGCCTTCTCGTTTTTTCATTGACTCGGTCAAAATCTCATTTGTTTTCTTGCTCGGATAATCAATAATCACCAAGTAAAAAGGGATATAAAGTAAGACAAGCAAACCAATCCATGGATTTACCGTAAACGCCACAATTGCCAAAACAATAACTGCTAAAAGACCACCTAGAAATTCAACGCTTACTGCAATTTGAACACCACTGAAGACAAAAGCCGCCATAGTAACTACATTAAGATAGTGTCCGGTTTTCTTTTTTGAAAAAACACGAAGAGACATCTTTAAGAATTCCGATATCGCTACCTCAGAACTAGCAACCGCAGCTTCTAAATTGAGCTTTTGTGGAATCCAAACAGTGAGAAAAAAGCTTAAGCAAAGCGTTACAAGCGAAAGGAGCAACAACAGCCCTAGCTTTTGCCAAACACCGTCAACAGCTTGCACATTAAGCATACTATCAATTAAATCGCCTGTAAAAATACCCAGCACTGCAACAGCAATATATCCAATTGCCAAACCAAGGGCAGATAGAAGCATTTGTTTTTGTATAACAAATAAGTGAGAGAGACGATTATTCATACTCATCATCCCTTCCAAAACATTAATTACCTGCACTTGTAAAATAAACACTTAATGGACTCTTTAAGGTAAAAAGCGGGTTTCTCATATAAAATTGCGTTATCACCCTATAATTTGACGCAGGAAAATACCGTTGAAAGGCTGATTATGAGCGAAAAGCGACTAACTCAAGCACTTCAAAATATACTTGCCAATGGGAATTCTCTTGCTCAAGGTGACGCTTCAAATGTCATTTTGAGTGCACACTACGAAACAGAAGAGTCTGCTAACCCTCATATCAGAGGATTTTTTACACTCACTTCTGCTTTTGATTTAGCAAATTTAGGCCAATTTTCTACAAAACCTCATGGAGACGACATTGTGAGTCTCTCAATACTTGCTCGTAAAAACTATTTTGGAAGTTTTCTTTTCTTTCTAATGCCTTCATCAGAAGATTTCTTTACTTTTACTACAAACCTTATATCAAATAAAAATACACTGCCGCAAAATATTCATCCAGCTGATATTGAACAAATCTATACACTTTATACTCAAATAATCATTACCTATTCCGAGAGAAAACCAAATTGGGAAGCTATTGTTACTTCCTTGCTTATAGCGCTTATTACCTGCCTTTCTCCTGATGCTCACTATACGTTCACTCCAGGTAACACTAATGAGACGGTTGCTCTTATCCTTAATGAAATTACTGCTCATTCAGAAAGTATTACGCTTGCTAAACTTTCAGGAAAATACTCATATACACCAACTTATCTCTCTGAACTTCTCAGACAAAAATGTGGCAAGACTTTTTCTGAACTTGTTTTAGAACAGAGAATGGAACGAGCAAAAACGCTGTTA
>CAUTOT010000090.1:0-5209 GCA_963539765.1 uncultured Atopobium sp.
AAAATCAAATACGTAATGTTTGCACGTTCCTCTGGAGTAAGCATGTCATCCCTTATACGAAGTTCAGATAGGGCATGCACCTGCGTAACCGAGAGAATATTAACAAATGGCAGACGCAGGCGGATAACAGGACCAAGCACACGACGGTTCTCCAACGGCCACTTATTCCCGGTGATAGCAAGGACCCACTTACGCGTCAACGACATCTCGGAGAGAACCATCTCAGAGAGCTCAGGACGATCACCTAAGGCCAGATAAAGCCTTGCAATACGAGCATCAATCTTTGAGATAGACATCTCGATATTGTCGATAAAGGTGGTAAACAGCGGCCATTCCCTGTATGCTTCACGCAAACGCTCGATATCCCCCACTGCCTCGCAAGCGCTACCAAGTCCGTACCACGCAGCCAAGTTGATACGAGCCTGTGACCACGAGAAAATCCATGGAATCGCACGCAAGTCATCAAGAGACTTGGCGCCCAGGCCACGTTTTGCAGGTCTTGAACCAATAGGGAGAAGACCAATCTCTGTCAGAGGGGTAACAACCGAGAACCACTCAGCAAAACCATCGGAGTGAATGAGCTCCAAGAAACGCTGCTTGGACGCTTTATCAAGCTCAGAAGCGAGCGAAGCAAACTTCACGTCTGTCTGGGTATTCTTCTGCTCAATAGAAGGTGCCATCTGAAGCAGTGTTGCTCCAGCAACGGACTCTACGTGACGACGAGCAAGCGTTGGGTCTCCATAGCGAGCAAAAATAACTTCTCCCTGCTCAGTAAGTTTAAAGCGACCGTTGACTGAGCCTTTGGGCTGCGAAAGAACAGCACGGTTTGCAGGACCACCGCCACGACCAACTGCACCGCCTCGGCCATGCATCAAGATGAGGTCAATGGAGTTCTTCTCTGCCCACTCTGCCAAAGCAGCCTGAGTCTTATGCAGTACCAACGTTGCCGTAGTTGGTCCCTCGTCCTTCGAGGAATCAGAATAACCCAGCATAACCTCAAGTTTGCGGTCTGTCTGAGCAAGACGTGCCTGTACCTCAGGAAGCTGAATTACCTGGTCAAGTGTGGCAACAGCGTTCTCAAGGTCTTCAATTTGCTCAAAGAGCGGAATAACGTCTAGTACAGGAACGTCTTCTTCATTTGCAAACGCAAGACGTGCAAGCTTATAGACATTCTCAACATCCTGAGCAGACTGTGTGAACGAAATAATATAGCGACGAGCAGCGTTAATGCCATTCTTCTTTTGAATTGATCCAATAGAGCGGAAGGTGTCTAGCACCTCCTGCGTCATAGCATCAAGTTTGGCGGGTTTCTCGGCAGTTGATGGGTGTGTCTCAATATCTGCAAGTGCACGCTTGTGCACCAAAGAGTGCTGACGAAACTCCATCTCTACCAAGTGGAAGCCAAAAGTTTGAGCCTGCCAGATAAGCTTCTGAACAGGACCGTAGGCAATACGGTAAGCCCCTGCTTGAGCCAGTGAATCCTGAATAACGCGCAGATCAGCAATAAACTCTTCAGCGTTTTGATACATCAGGTCAGCATTGCGCTCAATGGTGGCGCTCAGACGACCAGAAATGACACGCATAGCTGCACGATGAAGCTCAGAGCCAGCTTTATCGATAGCGCGAGCAGTAAGTACCTGACTCATCTCTACCTGCTGTGCCCAAAGATTAGCAAGCGCAGGCGAAGCTGGAGTAGAAATACCATCAAGCGTCAGGCCTCGACTGACTTCCTTGGTAGCCCGAGCCAGTGCCTGCAGTACGTGTACACGGTACTTCTCGGCAACTTGGCGAGAAACCCGAGCGGTAACATTAGGGTTACCGTCGCGGTCGGAGCCAATCCAGCTACCTGGACGGAAAAATGGTGGGCAGACAGGCGGCACACAACCAGCGTTTTCTCCCAGCACCCAGTTATCAAAGCGGCGATATACCGAAGGAACCATCTCAAAAAGGGTGGTATCAAAAATGTTGAGGACAGTATCTGCCTCCTCCAAAGGAGTTGGCTTTTTATGACCGATAGGAGACGTACGGAATAGGCCGTCAATCTCTTGCAACATGCGACGCTCGTTTTCCACACGAGCAGGACCACCAAGCCTCTGACGCTCATCAAGAAGCTCTGAGATGGTACGGATTCGGCGCTCAACGTTTTTACGACGAGCCTCAGTTGGGTGCGCAGTAAAGACGGGGTGGAACTCAAGACGATTAAGACGTGATTTTGCCTCTTCTTCTCCGCACTCGTCAATGAGCTGCTTATATGCAACGGTTATCTCGTTGATAGGGTCTTCTGCAGAAGATGGATCAACAGAAGCCTCACGAGAACGCAAGCTGGTAACGCGATAGTTTTCTTCACAAAGATTTGCCAAGTGAAAGAAAGTGACAAACGCGCGCATAAGAAGTACGGAGTCTTCCATGCTCAAATTATCAATAGTAGAAGCAAAGCGAAGGAAAGCATTAAGCGATTCCTTCTCTGAATCTACTTTGAGCACCGCATTGATTGCCTCAAGCAGCAAAGGTGCACGCGTTGTAGATAAATCATCTGGTCCAGCTTTAATTGCCTCAACCAACAACGTGTCAAAACTAGTAAGAAGATCTGGATTGTACTCAGCAAGCACTTTTCTTACCAAACGCAAAAAGAAGGTAAGGTTATCGCGCAGAGGAGCTGGCGCTTTAAGCGCTTGAATAAGGGTACGAGCAGCAGCAATCTCATTCCCACGTCGTTCAAGAAGCGACTGAGCTACTTCAGAAGTTGTTGCACCATCGATGGGTTTCTCGTCAAAAGAAGCATTGCTGGACTCTAGATTTGAATCTTGAGGATTGCCTGCCATGCTCATCCTTTCGTCACATGACTCAGAATACGTACTATCTACCATACCCTTTTGTAACAATCTTCGCACGATTGTTTGTCAATCTGTTACCTAATGTACATCGTGGACTACAATCGATATAACAAATAAAAATTGATATATCAAAGTTTCTGGCCACGTTAAAGAAGATTTTAGGTTTTACATGCTCAATCCATTCAAGAAAAGTCGTACTGCGTACAACAATTCTTCCGTACATAAGCAGGTAGAGCGCCTTCGCACACCTCGTTATGAGCTTGATGACTCGCGCACAAACGGGGGTCAACCTGGCATTGTGGTTACATGGTGGACCAGGCTTCTCTCTGCCGTGGTCTCTGGCGATATTGCTAATCAAGACGAGCAATACTTGGCACATCAAACGTCCCAGGATTATCTCTTCAACGCACTTGGCCAAGGCGCCTGGGGCGCACTTTTCCCGCTTTTAACTGTTGTTTGCTCCCAGCTTGTTGGCATTGAACAAGCAGGACTTTTCTCCATGGCATTTGTTGTGGCAACACTTTTGTTATTTATTGCCCAATACGGTGTTCGCACGTATCAAGTTTCCGACATAGCTGAACAACGTAGTTTTTCTGATTACCAGATTCAACGCACAGCTACCGTTGTTGTCATGGTACTAGCAGGTCTTATTTGGTGCTTCTTTAAAGGGTATACCGAGCCCATGTTTTCCATCTGCACGGGAACCTTGCTCTTTAGGGCGGTTGACGGTATGGCTGATGTCTACGAAGGTCGTCTTCAACAAAAAGACAAACTGTATCTAGCCGGACTCAGCCAGGCCCTGAGATGCAGTGCTAGTTTTATTCTCTTTACTGTTGTGTTGTTTGTTACCAGAAATCTTGTATGGGCAAGCTGGAGCATGGGTATTTGTGCCCTTATTACCCTGGTATTTGTTTCTGCTCCCCTAGCTATTCTTGAGACCGATAAAAGCGTGCGCTTCAAGCTTACAAACATCAAAGATATCTTTGTACAGTGCTGGCCTCTCTTTTTGGCACTTTTCCTCTACAACCTTATTGACTCGCTGCCAAAGTTTGCCATGGAAGGCACACTCTCTTACAGCAACCAGCTGTACTTCAACGCACTCTATTTCCCCGCTCACACTATTTTGATGATCTCTACACTTATCTATAGACCGCAGCTCTTTAAGCTTGCTAGTCTGCTAGAAACTTCAATTCATAATCCTGCTAATAAGAAGCGCTTTGGCGTAATGGTACTTGCTCTGTTTGGAGCTATTGCCGTAGTCACCGCAGGTACTGCAGCATTTGTCGAGTTCATTGGCATTCCTCTTAACGGCTTCTTGTACGGCGTTGATTTTGAGCAATATCGTGGACTTGCACGCATTATGGTAGCCACGGGTGGACTTTGTGCTGCAATCGACTTTTTGTACCAGCTCATCACTATCATGCGAGTTCAAAAAGCCGTTACGCGCGCTTACCTCATTTCATTTGCTGTATCCATCCCCATTATCTGGATGATGGTCAGCTTTACTGGCCTTAACGGCGCAGTTATTGGCAGCTTCTCATCCATCCTTATCCTCTTCTTGCTGCTCATCAGCGAATACGCCGTAGCACGTATGAAAAACTAGCAAAACAATTGATGCTCAAACGCAAAACCCCTCTGCTCCATACGTTGGAACAGAGGGGTTTTTAATGCATATAGCGAGAAACCCGTCTGCTAGAGGGGTTTCTTGACAATGAGCTTAGAAGGAGCAAGCGCCGCCGATAGTGCAAGCAGCTGCTGCAGAGCCGTCATCTGAATCATCGTTTGAACCAGAAACATGGAAGACCTCGGAGAGGTAGTTGATGATGTCGCTGGACTCATACATTGCCTTGCCGTCAATGAACAGACATGGAACCTGACGCTTGCCGCCTACCTCAATGAGGCGCTCGCGAGCTGCATCATCAGCAACAATGTCATGCATAGGAAGCTCGATGTTGTTCTGCTCCATGAAGGACATAACCTTGTGGCAGTATGGACAGGTTGGCTTATAGAAAAGCTCAAGATTCTGAGTAGCCATAAAAACTCCTTTTGTTAGTAATTACTACTACTTTGTCTATACCCACCACAGTGCAGTTGTTTCACATGGATTTGAATAGAGGCCTTACTCAAAAATAACTCTAAGAAAATTGCTATCTAACATGTTATAGAGTTCTTCATAGCTCTGTTTTGCTTCTTCTGGAGCGTCATCTTTAATGTGGTATCCACGGCCATCATCAAAGAAGAAATCATCGATACCTTCATCTTCCGGCGTTGTATACCAATCGCGATTACTTAAGAAGTACGGCGGTTCATGAAGAGTCATACTTATCCAATCAACTACAGCTTTACCGATTTTTTGCAAACTATTGTATAACGCT
>CAUTOT010000091.1:0-5138 GCA_963539765.1 uncultured Atopobium sp.
ATCCCAGGTAGTTCAAGCTGGAATGTACATCTTGCAAATGTCTCTTCAATCTTCTTTACTAGTACGGGCAGTTCTGATTTCAAGCTTGGTGGGTTTAACCTTGATCCAGAAGAGGTCATTCGTCGTTCCACCGAGCCAAGTTTTTACGATTTTCGTGACATTTGGGGTGTCACCAAGGGGGATATGTAATGATTGTTGCTATTGACGGCCCAGCAGGCTCCGGAAAGTCAACGGTTGCTCGCGCACTTTCTGATCGCCTGGATCTGATTTTCCTGGATACGGGCGCAATGTATCGCTCCGTAACCGTAGAATGCCTGCGTCAGGGCATTGATATGACTGATACCGAGAAAATTATTCAGGTTGCACGCAGCATTAGCATCTCGTTTGGCAACTCCGCAAACGGTCAGACCGTCTATGCAAACGGTTCGAACGTTACCGCAGAGATTCGCACCCCAGAGGTAGACAGAAACGTTAGTGCTGTTGCAGCTATTCCTGAGGTCCGCGAGGCTATGGTCACGCTTCAGCGTCGCGCTGGCGAGAATGGCGATGTAGTCGCAGAAGGCCGTGACATTGGCACCGTGGTATTCCCCGAGGCAGATGTAAAGGTTTTCTTGACCGCAGATCCTGCAGCACGCGCACATCGTCGCGCTGTTCAGCGCCAGGGTGGAGATGCAGCTACCGGAAACGATGCCCAGGTAGACGCCAAGAGTGAGGAGAAGATCCTCGAAGACATCAAGGCTCGCGATAAGGCTGATTCTGAGCGTAAGGCAGCGCCACTTCGTGCAGCAGAAGACGCTCATCACATTGACTCTTCTGCGCTTTCTGTTGAAGAGGTTATTGCGGCTATTATTGCCCTGCATCCAGGACTCGGCAAAAGAGATGCACGCAACCACAGGTCTTCTCACCAGGGAAATGGATCAGAGGACAGCTCTTCTGATGACGGAAAGTCTCACACGGAAGAGCCTAAGCGTTCCGAGAAAAAGTCTTCTATAGCAGCGGCATCTAAGCGTTTGCGTGCTTTTGGTGGAAACCCATTTGACGATTATTACGATACCGCGCTTGCTGATTTTCCAGCTCCAGCCAAGTTCTTTAAGTGGCTGGCAGTAAGTGTACTTGGACTGATTACAAAAATCTGGTTTAGATGGCGCTGGGACAATGACCAGCTCTTTGTTGGCGATAAGACCCCTCGCGTTCTTATTATGAACCATCCAACGTTTTTGGATCCCATTGTTACTGTTGTCCACCTGCTTGTTCATGGTATTCCCGTGAGAACCATCTACAAGAGTGAGTTCAACAAATTCAAACCGCTTCAGTGGGCGCTTTCTAGACTTGGCGGTATTCCAGTAGATCGCGGAACTGCTGACATGAAGGCAATTCGTCGCGCAACCACGGCTCTTTCTAGAGGAGAAATGCTTCTCATTTATCCTGAGGGTACCAGAGTCAGAAGTAACACTGAACGTGGAGAAACCCACGGCGGCTTTGCGCTTATCGCACAGCTTGCCAAGGTAGATGTTCAGCCACTAGCTATTATTGGTGCGCTTGATATTAAGAAAAAAGGTTCTCCTCTGGTTAAGCCTGTAAAGGTGTATCTTCGTGCTGGTCAGAAGGTTTCTTTTAGTGATTTGACCTCTACAAAGCGTAAAGATCAGGCAAAAGAGATGGAAGAAGTGGCTATGGAGCGGGTATACGAACTAAGAGATGCAATGCTCAAAGAGCATCCCGGAAGGAATTAGTTCGTGCCTACTATTAGAATTGCTGACGAAGCAGGTGCTTGTTACGGCGTAGAAAGAGCGCTTCAGATGGTCCAGCAGGCTGTCAAAGATGCTCATGCTCCCGTACGCACACTTGGTCCGCTTATCCATAACCCTCGCGTTGTCACGTCCCTTAAAGACCAGGGCGTAGAGGTAGTTGATTCCGCTTCTGAAGCCGCAGGAAGTGCGCTCTTGTTGCGCACACATGGTGTAACTCCTCAAGAGGAGCAGATTGCCAAGGACGGCTGTGTTGACGTGTTAGATGCAACCTGTCCGTTTGTAAAGAAGGCTCACGGAGCCGCAGAACTTCTCGCCAAGCAGGGCTATGCCGTGTATGTGGTAGGAGAGTCTGGACATCCCGAGGTAGAGGCCACGCTGGCGCACGTCCCAGGCTCTGTGGCTATAGACTCCGTGGAAGAAGTTGCTGCTCAGGCAGATACCATGAGAGCTGCAAAAAAGGTTGGTCTGGTGGTACAGACCACCATGAGCGCTGCAAAGCTTTCTGAGGTGGTTAATGCGGTACTTCCGCTTGTTGACGAGCTTCGCGTCATGAATACCATCTGCGAGGCCACCGCAGGCCACCAGGACTCATGCATGAGGCTTGCAAAAGAGTCTGACGTCATGATTATTATTGGCGGCAGGATTTCTGCAAATACCACTCGCTTGGCAGAGATTTCAAAGCTCTATTGCCCTGCAACTTACCATATTGAAGGCGCAGATGAGCTTCAGGCTTCCTGGTTTGAAGGCGCGGAGCACATTGGCATTACCGCAGGAGCTTCTACACCAGAGGCTCATATTAACGCAGTTAAATCAGCTATTGAACAAATCGTAGGCGCCTAATATGGAACAGCGCGCAGACTACGGAAATACAAAATCTGGTGGACTTGGCGCACTGATTGAGTCCGTTGAAGAGGGTAGTCCTGCGTGGAAGGCTGGCCTTGAGCCAGGCATGATTATCGAGAAGGTCAATGGTGTAGTGCCAAAAGACCTGATTGATTGGCGCTGGGAAGCCGACGGCTCCCTCTGTGAGCTTGAGGTTTCTGTGTCTGGTGACGATAATCTCTACGAGTGCGTGCTTGAACGTGAATCCGGAGAAGACTGGGGCGTTGACTTTGTTGACGTGCTCTTTGACGGTATCAAAACCTGCGTAAACGCTTGTCAGTTCTGCTTTATGGCCATGCTGCCAGAAGATATGCGCCCCTCGCTTTCTATTAGAGACGACGATTATCGTCTGAGTTTCTTGCAGGGCAATTTTGTCACGCTCACTAACCTCACAGACGAAGATGTTGAGCGTATCATTTCTCATAAACTAGAGCCTATGAACGTCTCGCTTCATGCAATTTCACCTGACGTGCGCCGCAATCTAATTGGTGCTCGCGCAGCCAGGGGCATTGAAGTTCTCGAGAAGCTCATGGATGCTGGCATTGAAATTCATGGCCAGATTGTTCTGTGCCCTAATATCAACGATGGCGAAGAGCTTGATAAAACGCTCGATTGGGTAGAGGCTTACCAGCAGATTACCTCTCTAGCCATTGTTCCGCTTGGCTATACTAAAGACTCTAAGCGCTTTACGCATTCTTATTCTGATGACGTGGAGCTCTCCCGTTCTGTAGTCAAGATTGTTGAGCCCTACCAAGAGCGTGCACGTGCTTCTTTAGGCATTACACGCTTCCAACTCTCTGACGAGTTCTACGTAGATGCTCAGCTGCCTATTCCACCAGCGTATACCTACGATGGCTATCCGCAGTTCTACGATGGCATTGGCATGCTCAGAAGCTTCCTAGATGAGGCTGAAGAGGTCTGCAACACTATGCACGCAAGCCTTGACGAGGCAGATACCTATCTTTCTGCTCGCTCACGCAAGATTGTGCTGATTGTAGGCGAGGCAGCTCAGCAAACCATCCAGACCTTCTGTGACAACTGGTCAGCCAACGGCAACGTTTCTACCTTTGCTGTGCGCAACGATTTCTTTGGTGGAGACGTTAATGTCACCGGACTTATCTGCGCCGTTGATCTTCTCGCCCAGGTGCCAGAGGACTTAACTGATGTCCTGGTAGTACTTCCTGAGGTCATGTTTAACTTTGATAAGGTCACCCTTGATGGCGTGTCGCTGGCCGATTTAACTGCGCAGCTAGAGGCTCGTGGCGCAAAAGTAATCATGTCAATTCCTGGTCCCACAAACATTGCTGAGTCATGTATTAAAGCGCTCAAAGAGTGGGATTAGCCACATATTGCTGGTATCATTAAACCAACTGAATGAAAGGTGAGACATGGCTAAGCCCATTGTTGCTATTGTTGGACGCCCTAATGTTGGTAAGTCCACACTGGTAAATAGAATTGCCGAGAAACGCGATGCAATTGTGCACGAGTCCAGGGGAGTAACTCGAGATCGTTCGTATCACGACGCTGACTGGAACGGTCGTGAGTTTAAGCTCATTGACACCGGCGGCATTGAGTCAATTAAGTCGCAGGATCGTTTTGCTCCGCACATTCGTGAGCAGGCCCTTCTTGCATGCGAAGAGGCCGACGTTATCGTTTTTGTCGTAGACGGTACCACTGGTGTTACCGATGAAGACGAAGAGGTTGCTCGCATTGTTCGCAAGAGCACCAAGCCTGTGTTCTTGGTTGTCAACAAGAAAGATAACCCTGCAACTGAGCAGGACGGTCTTTGGGACTTCTATGCGCTTGGTTGCGGCGAGCCTCTGCCACTGTCCGCTTCACACGGCCACGGTACTGGCGACTTGCTGGATGATATTGTTAACGCTTTCCCTGAGGCTGATGAAGAGCCAGAGGATGACGGCATTCTCAACCTTGCAATTATTGGTCGTCCAAACGTTGGTAAGTCTTCACTGGCAAACCGCCTGGCTAACAAGAAGCGCTCCATTGTTTCTGACGTTGCAGGTACTACGCGCGATGCTATTGACACTATGATTGAATGGAAGGGAACTCCCATTCGCCTTGTTGATACTGCAGGTATTCGCAAGAAGAGCCAGGTACACGAGGACGTTGAGTACTACAGCCTGGTTAGAGGCCTGCAGGCAATGGACCGCGCAGACGTCTGTCTTCTTGTGGTTGACGCTTCTGTTGGCGTAACCGAGCAGGATCAAAAGCTTGCTAACATGGCCGTTGAGCGCGGATGTGCACTGGTACTCCTGCTTAATAAGTGGGACCTCATTGACTCTGAGGCAAAGCGTGATGAGGTAGCAGTTTCTGTAGCAAAGCGCCTAGCGTTTGCGCCATGGATCGCTTCCATCAACGTTTCTGCACTTACCGGACGCGCTATTGATAAGGTGCTTGCCGCAGCTCTTTCGGCTGCAGAATCCCGCGCACTTCAGCTCAAAACTTCCGAGCTCAACGAGCTTCTCGCCCAGATCAGAGAGGGCGGAC
>CAUTOT010000092.1:0-5126 GCA_963539765.1 uncultured Atopobium sp.
TAATATGCTTAAACATGAATAGACTTATATAAGAAATTTAACTATAGATAAATTCCGCTTCTAAAGAACACACCTATGTCAGATAATCTGCACAATTGCGGCCATATTACACATCAAATGAAGATAATCTGCATGATTGAGGTATTTTCAGCGTAATGTATACGTCTTTTTGACAGATTATCTGACTTAGGTGTGTTTTGAACTGCCTCCCATTTCTCATGTCCAAGAAATGGGAGGCAGTTCAAAGTTGGCACAGGCGATATGAAAATCTTTTAGACATTGATTCGCACGTATTTTTCGGTGTGCGGTAGAATATGAGACGTAAGCGTTTTGTCTTACATCTGTATGTGAAGTATTGCTAAAAGCTTGGAGTATGCCACGAATGGCGCACAAAGTTTGACGCGTAGAAAGGAATCCTAATGGCTGAAGATCAGTACATGCACCTTGTTATTGTTCGCCACGGTGAGTCTGAGTGGAACAAGCTCAACCTGTTCACTGGTTGGACCGACGTTGACCTTACCGAGACTGGTCACGAGGAGGCAGCAGCTGGTGGTCGTGCTCTTAAAGAGGCTGGCTACGACTTTGATGTTTGCTACACCTCTCTGCTCAAGCGTGCTATTCACACTCTGAATCATGTTCTTGATGAGCTTGACCGTAACTGGCTTCCTGTTCATAAAACTTGGCGTCTGAACGAGCGTCACTACGGCGCACTTCAGGGCCTCAACAAGGCAGACGCCGCTGCTGAGCACGGCGAGGAGCAGGTAAAGATTTGGCGTCGTTCCTTTGATGTCCAGCCACCAGCTCTTGAGCCAGGCGACGAGCGCGATCCTCACGTTCAGGAGATGTTCCGCGATGTCCCAGCAGAGGACCTTCCATATACCGAGTGCCTGAAGGACACCATTGCACGCGCATGGCCTTACTTTGAGCAGGAGATTAAGCCACAGCTTGAGGCAGGTAAGCGTGTTCTTATTGCTGCACACGGCAACAGCCTTCGCGCTCTTGTTATGCAGTTTGAGCACCTCACTCCAGAAGAGATTCTTGAGGTCAACATCCCAACTGGCATTCCTTGCGCATACACTTTTGACAAGGACTGGAACATTGTAGACAAGCACTATATTGGCGATCCAGCTGTCATCGAGGCAAAGATTAACGCTGTTGCTAACCAGGGCAAAGCTAAATAAACAGCTTGCTAACACGCAATATTGCTAAGCAGAACGGGGTGGTTTAAGCCATCCCGTTCTTTTTTTGCCTACTTATAGAACCATGATGAATACGCCCACAGTATTAAAACCTGCTTTGAATAGTGTTACGATGTACCGCCGAGAAAAGAAGGGATTAAATGTTTAAAAGAGAGCTCAACGCAAAACTTGTTCTTTCTGTAATTGCAACAGGAATTATGTCCTTCTCGGGAGTTGTCGTAGAAACTGCCATGAACGTGACGTTTCCAACGTTGATGGAGGAATTCTCTATTGGCACCTCAACGGTACAATGGATGACTACTTCGTACCTTTTGATTCTTGCTATTATCATGCCTATGTCGTCGTTTTTAAACAGACGATTCAAGACAAAAAGTATCTTTACTGTAGCCATGATTTTCTACATCAGCGGCATTCTTTGTGGATTTGCTGCTCCAACGTTTATGTTATTGCTGCTTGGCCGTATTTTAGAAGGCATTGGCACCGGTCTAGCGTTACCACTGATGTTCAACATCATCACCGAGCAAGCCCCACTTAAAAACATGGGCGTCATGATGGGCATTGGCATGCTTGTTACTGCCGTTGCGCCTGCAGTAGGACCTTCGGCTGGTGGCTGGATTGCAGAACATCTTGGCTGGCGAATGATTTTTGCCGGTCTTCTCCCCTTCTTGATTGTGGCATTTGTACTGGGAATTAGTTCAATCCAACAGAGCCATGAGACTGAAGTGATTTCTTTTGATGTCTTTGGCTGGCTGCTGCTTACCGTAAGTTTTATTACGCTCATCTTTGTTATTGACGAGTCCAGCGCGTTTGGCCTGCTTAGCATTCCTGTTTTGCTCGCAATTATGATTTTTGTGGGCTCACTTATGTTCTTTGTGCGTCACGAAAACTCCTTTAAACACCAGGAGCAATCTAATAAATCTACAAAAATCCCTATCATTAACCTTGAAGTATTTAGCGAGAAGGGCTTTGTACTCTCGCTCTTTGCTATTGTTGCTCTGCAATTTATTATTCTTGGTCAGTCATATCTTCTGCCTAACTTCTCCCAGCTAGTACTGGGTGCAGGCGCTTCCGCAGCAGGAGCTCAGATGCTTCCAGGATGTGCTATTGGTGCAGTTATGGCACCAATTTCTGGTCAGATTTTAGACAAGCTAGGAGCGAAAAAACCTATTGTTACAGGCATTCTTTGCTGCCTTACCAGCATGCTCCTTTTGCTGCTTTTTGTTCACGTGCTTACCGTAGAAATGATCACGTATATTTTTGCTATCTTTGCCATTGGCCAGGCGCTTCAGATGGGAAACAATTTTACGGTAGCCTTGGGACACTTATCGGAAGACCGCAAGGCAGATGGAAATGCTGTTATTAACACAATGCAGCAGCTCTTTGGCGCTATGGGCACCAGCGTTATTTCTGGCGTTGTAGCGGCTTCTCAGCTTGGAGCTACAGACTTAGCTACAAGCACCCTTGCAGGAGCTCAGAATGCACTCTTTGTACTTGTGTGCGTAGCTTGTATTCCTCTTGTTACCATGGGAATTGTGCTCTTTGTACTACCTAAGATGACAAAATAAAAAACGCGGCAACTACAATCGAAGGAAGCAAATTAAAAAGCTAGGTATCCAAAAGAAGGATATCTAGCTTTTAATTTAAACGTTTGAACTATTGCACTACGACACAACAGCTGATAATTTCAATCCAATAAACACAGCAACTAGGCACGTTACAACGTTAACTGCAATGTTCACGCCTGCAGCGGTCCAGTTACCTGCTTGAATAAACGTCAGTGTTTCATTTGAGAAGGTCGAGAAGGTCGAAAGTCCTCCACAAAGCCCTACGGCTAAGAATAGCTTGACCTGCGGCTGAAGTGGACTTGCAAGATCAAGCCCTGTTACAAAGCCAATAATCAAACCTGCAACAACATTTGCAGCAAACGTACCAACAGGCAGGTTAGGAATCCACTGTTTAAAGAGGACTCCCAACTGCCAGCGACCTAAACTACCAAGTGCCCCACCAAGGGCAACAGCTAACGCTTCAAACATAAAACGCCCCTACTCCAGCTCGCGCGATCCCGTATACAGCTGATAATACTCTCCATGCTTTGCAATAAGCTCATCGTGAGTACCACGCTCAATAATGCGACCATGTTCCAGAACCATAATGGCATCAGAGTTACGAACCGTAGACAGCCTGTGAGCAATCACAAAGACGGTACGGCCTGCCATCAGGGCATCCATGCCCTTCTCGATAAGTGCCTCAGTACGCGTATCAATACTGGAAGTTGCCTCGTCCAAGATAAGCACGGGAGGATCAGCAATAGCAGCACGCGCAATTGCCAGAAGCTGCCTCTGACCTTGGGAAAGGTTAGCGCCGTCCGAGGTAAGTACGGTGTTGTAGCCACGTGGCATACGGCGGATAAACTTATCCGCGTTTGCGATTTTTGCTGCAGCAATAACCTCGTCATCAGTGGCGTCTAACTTACCAAAGCGAATATTGTCTGCAATGGTACCTGTGAACAGATGCGTATCTTGCAAAACAATACCAAGCGAGGACCTTAATGCAGATTTCTTAATGTCGTTGATAGGAATGCCGTCGTAGGTGATGGTTCCGCTACGAACATCGTAGAAGCGGTTAATGAGGTTGGTAATAGTTGTTTTACCAGCGCCGGTTGAGCCAACAAATGCAATCTTTTGACCAGGCTTTGCAAACAGGGTGAGGTTTGCAAGGACCGTCTGATCATCGTCGTATCCAAAGGTCACGTCATCAAAGCGAACGTCTCCAGCAAGAGGGGTTTTCTCGCCAGACGGTGTGACCCAAGCCCAGGACTCTTCTCCTGACTCGTAACCACTAACGCGAACCAGGTCAACCTTACCCTCATCAACCTCAGGAGTCATCTCCATAACCGCAAAGATGCGCTCAGCACCAGCAAGAGCGGTAAGCAGGAAGTTGGAGAGCTGTGTGAACTGGTTAAACGGCATGGCGGCCTGGCGAACAAAGACCAGGTAGGATGCAAGACTTGCAACATCCGCGTGTCCGTTTACCGCAAGCAGTGCGCCAACCACGGTAACCACAGCGTAATTGATATACGTCAACGAAACCGTGATAGGGACCATAGTTGCCGCATAACCCTGAGCACTTGTTCCAGAGTGCCGTAACTCCTCATTAACCTTTAGGAAATCAGCAAAGTTGGCATCCTCGTGATTAAAAACTTTAACCACCTTGAGACCAGAGATAGTTTCTTCTGCAAAACCGTTAAGAACACCAAGGCTCTTTTGCTGAACCGAATAGTGCTTAGCAGAGCGCTTACTTGCATAGCGTGCATAAATCACAATCAAAACGTCAAAGAGAACAGTGATGAGCGTTAGCTGCCAATTAAGAACAATGAGCAATACAAGCGTGCCAACCATCTGAATAAACGCCAGAACAAGGTTGGCAAAGCTATTGTTAAGTGCCTCTGAGATGGTATCCACGTCGTTGGTAAAGAAACTCATGATATCGCCGCGGGTACGGCGGTCAAAGAACCTCAGCGGCAGCGATTCAATGTGCTCAAAAAGGTCTCGTCTGATGTCAAAAACAATCCTCTGAGCAGCACGAACCATAATTTGCGTGTAACCAACACTGGTAAGAGCGCCAATTGCATACACAACCGCTGTAAATACAATGAGGTTGGTAAATGCGTTTACGTCTCCCCTGCCCACTGCTGCAACAACAGGCTTAATCATGTAGGTACCAAGGAGCGCTGCTAAACCACTGATAGAAACAAGAAGTGCCACCAACATAAGGCGCTTCTTAGCATGACCTAAGTACGAGACAAACACCCTAATGGTATGTCCGATGTTTTGAGGACGTGCTCCTCCTGCGCGATTAGCCATGTGACACCTCCTTACCAGCAGCATCAATGTCCGATTGACTACCGCCAATCTGCGACTCATACAG
>CAUTOT010000093.1:0-5083 GCA_963539765.1 uncultured Atopobium sp.
AAATAAACAGCAACAACATACAAAAAAAACAGCACGTAAACAATATCAAACAAATACACAATAAATATAATAAAACATAAAAGAAAACACTGGAACAAAGATTGCTGTTGATGAGTTCTCTGTTGCATGGCGCGAGGCTTACGGCAGGGATACGTTGCTTTAAAATCTGTCTAAATTTAATTTTAAGAATTGATATTAGAAAAATGATATTTCAGTATAAAACTTGTTTATTTTATTTTAAAATATTTTCATATAATATACTACTGATAGTAAATTATCCATTACATGATTGGAGAAAAAATGCGCGATTTACTGTCACTACAAAGCAAAATACAAGATGAATATGTAAGGCAGGTTTATTGTGAAGCAGTTGCCAGCTATAATGCACAAGCCTATAGATCAGCAATTTTGACGGCTTGGCTTGCTGTGTATGTTGATTTAATGAAAAAAATAGAGTCAATAGAAGGTAATAAAATTGCGGAGGAATTTCAAAAAAAAGTAAATAAAATGCGACTTGATGAAAACGACTCGGGTAAGATTAAATCTGCGTTAGAAATAGAAAGAGTTATAATTGCGACCGCCAAGGAGTTATCACTTATTGATAAAGCTGAGGAAAGGTTCTTAGAAGAATTACATGAGTGTAGACACAAGTGTGCCCACCCAACTACAAATGATGTTGTATATATTTTTGAGCCTACCGAAGAGCAAGTAAGATATCTTTTGAGTGGCGTAATAGATAACTGCTTATCATTTAGTGCACTTCCAAAAAACAATCGAATAATTCGAGTTTTGATGAATGATTTATCGAAAGATTTTCCGCTAGAGCAGGATTTATTTGAATTTTATAAATCAAAGTATATTGATAAAGTTCCACTGAATACGCAAAGACAGCTTATTAAGATAATCGTTATAGAAGCAGTACGTCCGTCGTCAAAAGAAAAATGGGCGGAGGACGGACTTGAGATATCAAGTCCAGATTTGATTGCAAAAAGGTGTATGCAAATACTAAAATGCCTAAATACTTTTAGTAGAGACCTTTTAATAGAAGTTTTTGCCAATCAATCTAAAAAATTATTCAGCGGTGACTCTTCCTATAGATTTGTTGGTGTATTTTCTTCATTCGATTTCTTTAAGGATCACTTAGCTCCTGAACTGTATATAAAATGCAAAGCAAAGTTTAGTCAAGCAATTGAAAATGAGTATGAGAGGCCCTGGGAGTTGCTTCTAAATGGATTTCCGCATGATAAAGAATTACGAGAAGAATCTGAAAAGTTATTTAATTCTGATTATTTTTTAAGTTATAAGGAAAATTTGACTGAATTAACAAACAATGGAGATTTGGATAACGACGAGCTGAAAAAGCTTGTTGAAAGTAGTATTGATAAATTGGAAAACTCGAGTTCATACAATGAAGCAGATTATCTTGCAAGATTAATAGTTGAACTTGCTCCAGCACTAAAGGGTGATGATATTTTAAAAATCTCAACTATTTTGTTTAAGAACAATCAAGTATTCGAGTCTTCTAGTATGGATAGATTAATCAGAAACATCGCTTTAAATTCTATGAAGAAAGAGACAGCAAATTATTGGAAAGAGTTTGCCGAAAATGGAATGAAAAAGGAAAAACCAGCATTATTGAATCCGAATTTATCTCCAAGTTACGACTCAGTAATGAAGTTTATTTATGACCGCTCTATTGAAGAGTTAAATAAATCTTAGGTAAGCATAAATTCCACCAGCGGTTACAAAACGTCGGTGAAAAAATCTACTACAAACTGACTTAGATTATGTATATAAGTCAGACATAGGGGTATAAGCAAAACCGTAAAGCAGAAACACGGTATGTGTTCACGGTTAGCTTGTGCCCCTTTTCAGGTCATCTACCTGTGGGGTTTCTCGCCAAACGGAACACGTACATAGGAAAGGATGATTCACAATGGGTAAGATTCTTGGAATTGACCTGGGTACTACAAACTCAGCTATGGCTGTCCTTGAGGGTGGAGAGCCAACTATTATCGTAAACGCAGAGGGAGACCGCACAACTCCTTCCGTCGTCGGCTTCCGTGCTGACGGTGACCGCATTGTTGGTAAGGCAGCAAAGAACCAGGCTGTCACCAACCCTGTAAACACTGTCTTCTCCATCAAGCGTTTCATGGGCCGCAAGTTTGACGAGGTCCAGTCTGAGATCAAGACTGTCCCTTACAAGGTTAAGGCTGGCACCGACGGTCGCGCAGTCGTCGAGATTGACGGCGTGGACTACACTCCAGAGCAGATCAGCGCTATGACCCTTGCAAAGATGAAGGCAGACGCCGAGAAGTACCTCGGTGAGCCTGTAACCGACGCTGTCATTACCGTCCCAGCATACTTCAACGACGCGCAGCGTCAGGCAACCAAGGACGCAGGCAAGATTGCTGGCCTTAACGTCCAGCGTATTGTCAACGAGCCAACCGCAGCAGCTCTTGCTTATGGTCTGGACAAGAAGGACCAGGACCACAAGGTTCTCGTCTTCGACCTCGGTGGCGGTACCTTCGACGTCTCCCTGCTTGACCTTGCAGACGGCGTTGTTGAGGTTCTTGCAACCAACGGTGACAACCACCTGGGCGGCGACGACTGGGATCAGCGCGTTATCGACTGGCTTGCAGACAAGTTCAACTCCGATAACAACATTGACCTTCGCAAGGATCCAATGGCACTTCAGCGCCTCAAGGAGGCTGCAGAGAACGCCAAGAAGGAGCTCTCCAGCGCTCAGCAGGCACAAATCAACCTGCCATTCATCACCGCAGACGCATCTGGTCCTAAGCACCTTGACTACACTCTGACTCGTGCAGAGTTTGAGCGCATCACCCGCGATCTTCTCGACCGCTGCAAGGCTCCTGTAACCAAGGCACTCCAGGACGCAGGCCTTCAGCTCTCCGACGTCAGCGAGGTCATTCTGGTCGGCGGCTCTACTCGTATGCCAGCTGTTCAGGACCTGGTCAAGAGCATGACCGGCAAGCAGCCTAACATGTCCGTCAACCCAGACGAGGTTGTTGCAGACGGCGCAGCTGTTCAGGGCGGCGTTCTTACCGGCGACGTTTCCGGCATCCTGCTGCTGGACGTAACCCCACTGTCCCTGGGTGTTGAGACCCTTGGCGGCGTTGTTGACAAGGTCATCGACCGCAACACCACCATCCCAACTTCCAGCACAAAGGTTTACTCCACCGCAGCTGACAACCAGACCTCCGTTGAGATTCACGTCCTCCAGGGCGAGCGCGAGATGGCTTCTGACAACAAGAGCCTTGGTAAGTTTAACCTTACCGGTATTCCTGCTGCTCAGCGAGGTATCCCTCAGATTGAGGTTACCTTTGACATCGACGCAAACGGTATCCTGAAGGTCACCGCTAAGGACAAGGCAACCGACAAGTCCCAGGAGATCACCATTTCTGGCTCCACCGCTCTGTCTGACGAGGAAGTTGACCGCATGGTTAAGGACGCAGAGTCCCACGCCGAGGAAGACAAGAAGCGCAAGGACGAGATTGAGGTCCGCAACCAGGTAGACTCCCTGGCATACAGCACCGAGCAGACCGTCAAAGACCTTGGCGATAAGGTTCCTGAGGATCAGAAGAAGGCTGTTGAAGAGGCTGTTGCTGAGGCAAAGACCGCACTTGATGGCTCTGACATTGAGGCAATCAAGAAGGCTGGCGAGAAGCTCACCGAGGTTGGTCAGAAGCTCGCAGAGATTGTCTACGCAGACGCTCAGGCTCAGACCGCTGGCAACAACGGCACAGCAAGCAACCCTTCTGAGCCAGATGTTGTTGATGCAGACTACGAGGTTGTCGACGACGATAAGAACCAGAACTAATCTGAGTTTCTCGGCATATGCGCTTGGGTAACTTGGTGCAGCAGCTGGTAGACAATGTGATATGACTCGGAGGCGGCTGGCGGAAACGTTTGGCCGCCTTCTACACATAGGGAGGTGATGGCAGTGACAACAGCAGATCAGAACAAGGTTGACACTACCTTTGATAACGAGAATAACGGTGATGAAACCGTAGGCGCCGTTGGCGTTGTGGGGGATGGTTCAGCAAGTCAGACGCTTGATGGCAACGCGACCGCTGCCAACGGCGCAGCTGGCGTGGCTGGCACAGGCCGTCCGATGACCGAGGAAGAGATGATTGCTGAGGCAATTCGTCGTGGAGAAGAGACGGCGGAGGCAGAGATTGCCGCTGACGCTCAGCGTGCAGCTCAAGAGCGCGACCGCCTGCAGACCGAGCTTGACTCGGTCTCTGACCAGATTGAGGCAGCAAAGCAGCAGGCAGCTGAGGCAAATGATCGCTTCCTTCGCCTGCAGGCTGACTGGGATAACTACCGTCGTCGTACCGCTCAGGAGCGTCTTGATGAGCGCCAGCGTGCAACGGAGAAGCTGGTAGTTGACCTTCTCCCTGTCATTGATGACCTGGAGCGCGCTATTGAGCACGCGGACAACTTGACCGACCCTGCAGCTCAGCAGTTTGTTGAGGGCGTCTCCGCGGTGTGCAACAAGCTTGTGGGCGTCTTGAACAAAGAGGGTGTTGAGGTAGTCAACCCTGTTGGCGAGGCCTTTGACCCCCTTTCTCACCAGGCAGTGAGTCAGATTGAGGACACCGAGGCGTATGATGAGACCGTCGCTCAGGTGTACCAAAAGGGCTATCGCATGGGCGGCAAGGACATTCGTACTGCGATGGTTGTTGTTACCCACGGCGGTCCAAAGCGCCCAGCTGACCCTGAGACCGCAGACGGCGCCGCAGATGGTGCTGAAGCCGCAAACGGTGCAGCCGAGTAAGGCAGAGTAGTTTAGAGAGGAGGCCGTGCTGAATGGCAGGTAGTAAGACTTTTTATGACGTTCTTGGCGTGAAGCGCGACGCCTCGAAGTCTGATATTCAAAAAGCGTTTAGAAAACTTGCAGCTAAATACCACCCTGATAGGGGTGGCGATGAAGCCAAGTTTAAAGAGATCTCGGAAGCGTACAACACACTCTCTGACGACAAAAAGCGTCAGGAATATGATCAGATGCTTGCATTTGGCGGTATTCCTGGAGGTGGATTTGGTGGTCGCCAGGGCGGCT
>CAUTOT010000094.1:0-5047 GCA_963539765.1 uncultured Atopobium sp.
ATTGTTCGCACCCGCGATTACGAGGATATGAGCAGAAAAGCTGCAAACGTCATCTCTGCACAAATCATTTTGAAGCCAAATTGCGTTCTTGGCCTGGCAACTGGTTCAACGCCAATTGGCACCTATGCTCAGCTTGCTGATTGGTGCAAGAGGGGAGACCTGGACTTCTCGCAGGTTTCTACGTACAACCTTGACGAGTATCGCGGCCTTTCTCACGAAGATCCTCAGAGCTATCATTATTTCATGCGCAAAAACCTCTTTGACCTGGTAAATATTGATCTTGAGAACACCCACGTGCCTGACGGCTCTAATCCTGACGTTGAGGCAGCTTGTTCCGAGTACGACAAGCTTGTTGCAAAGGCTGGCTATCCTGACCTGCAGCTTCTTGGTATTGGCCACAACGGCCACATTGGCTTCAACGAGCCTGACGACCACTTCTCCAAGGGCACGCACTGCGTTGACCTTACCGAAAGCACCATCCAGGCAAACAGCCGCCTGTTTGAGCGCATGGAGGATGTCCCTCGCCAGGCTTACACTATGGGCACGCAGACCATTATGTTCGCGCGCAGCATTCTGATTGTGGCCAGCGGCGAGGACAAGGCCAAGGCCGTTTACGACATGTGCTACGGCAACGTTTCGCCTCAGTGCCCAGCCTCTATCTTGCAGCTTCATACTAACTGCACCGTTATTGCTGACGAAGCCGCCCTCTCGCTCTGCCCAGCTGAGTAAGGTCTGGTTGTCCAAAGCATCCAAAAGGTATCCAAAGGGCATCTTAAAGGCGCCTTAAAAGCTTTAAATAGCATCTGCCGAGAAAACAAAACTCCCATTCAGGTGAATGGGAGTTTTTCTTGCAATTTATGATGTGTAAGCGTTGTACGCGCGTGTTTAACGACGCTCCAAAAATTACTTATAATCCCTGAAGTAACGACTGAGAGCTAAAAGGGTCTGGTAATTAAGGCCAAGCACATAGTCGCCGTTATTGGTATGAACCGTGCGAAGCGTAAACTCAAGATTGTCACCAAACGTGATTTTATCGCCATCTTTTTTGCCAGCACGAGACATATCACCAGTTGAAAGTGGGAAAACTCTACCGGCTGGATTGACCGAAGTAACAAAGAATATAAAAGGCTCGACGGCGTTTTCACCAAGGTTAATGTGCAACTGTTTGAAAATCTGACTGTTTGTTGACACATAGACTACTTCGTTTTTGTCGAGCAGCTTCTTCAGTTCAGGAAGAGTCGCTGCTACCCAAGGTAGATCATGGTGAACAAAAGGATTGTCGCTTGCGAGCGACTGCGCAATAGGCGAGCCGTACTGATAGACATAAACCATCTTGTTATAGAGCTCGTTGACGTCATTAACAGAGGTCTGAGCTGGTGCGGCCTGGTTTGCCTGAACAAGCTCGATGAGGTTCATGGAGTTTAGCTGGTCCGATGAGGCTCCTTTGGACTGTGCCTCAGAAACGGTCAATCCACCAAATGCGAATGACCCTACGCCAAATACCAGGCAAAGCGCTGATAAAGCAACAAGAGCTTTAGATGATTTCTTTTTGGAAAGGAATGCGATTCCGATAGCAAGAGCAACAAAAATAAGCACGATATACCAGGTCTTACTGATGGCATATCCCAGAGTCTCAGACATTGGGCCTCCTTGTGTTTTGAAGTTAGTTACTAATTTTATCAGAGGACCCCTATTTGTCATAAATTTGTTGGGGTTCTGACGCGCTGTCGTTGCAAGTCCGATGCCAACCTGACGCAAATCTGACGCGAACCTGACACGATCTTCTCGCGAATCTGACGCGAATCAGAAAGTACGACTGATGTTGTTCCCGTGACATTTGTCGTAAAACCTTGAGATTTTATTTTCTACCTCGTATAGTGGAGTTTCGGAAATTCTGACTATTGTTTGTCGACCGGTACAAATCTCCGACACATCAACGTGTCGCATCGCAAACGTACTGATTGACTTGGAGGATTGATGGAAAACGAGATTCCACCAGTTAATCGTGTAGACGAGATTCACGAGAAGCTCAGCTCACTTCAGGGTCAAAAACTCAAGGTCAAGGCCAACATGGGTCGTTCTCGTATTGTTGAGCGCACAGGTACCCTGGTTATGGCCCATCCATCTCTTTTCATCGTTGAGGTTGGCGAGCGCCGCGGTCGCACTGCCCGTCAGTCCTACCAGTACGTTGACGTTCTGACCGGCACTGTTGAGCTTTTTGATTTTGAGACCGGTGAGCGTTTGTTTGACTTCGAGTTTGAAGAGTAGTTCAGAAGCGCCCGCATTACTTCGACTAGGCTCACACTCATGGCTGCCTCGTTGTCCAATTTTGGACGCCAAATCATTCAGATTCCTTGCAAGGTCAACCTTCACCTGGGCATTCACACTCAGAAAGACCAGCGAGGATACCATAAAGTAGATTCACTCATGGTTCCCGTTGCGCTGTACGACACAGTTGTTGTCGATGACGCGCCGGAGCTTACGGTTACGCATGAGCCGCAGCTCTGCGTGTTGCCTGAGCGCACAACAACCTGGAAGGCCGCGGTTCTTCTCGCCAATAAGCTGGGCATTTCTCCAGATGTTTCCATTGACGTACAGGTTCATATTCCCGAGAAGGCCGGTTTGGGTGGATCGTCTGCCGACGCTGCCGCGACGCTCTATCTGTTGGCTCAGCGCTGGGGTGTTGACCCGCTAGACCCGCTGGTAGTTGAGGTAGCCAAGGCTGTGGGCGCAGACGTTGCGTTCTTCTTGGATCCGCGACCATCACTTATGCTGGGCGCAGGAGATATGCTGGTAGAAACCTATACGTCTACCATTGACGCTCCTCTTGCTATTGTCTTACCAGCAGAAACTGGCGTTGTTACCAAAGAAGCGTACGACCAGTTTGATGCATCGCCAATTGCACCGGAATCTTACGAGAATCTGTCCGCACTTTTGCGCGCTGCTGGTCAGGATGCTGCAAGCATAGAACTCGCCCCTGACAACGCCGCTGCAAGTAAGCAATTTATTCAGCAGGTAGCAGGCCTCCTCTTCAACAATCTTGCGCCAGCAGCAAAATCGCTAAAACCACAGGTAGCCGAGGTAGAGAAGTGGCTCAAGACGCAGCCTGGAGTTCTTGGCGCTCAGGTTTCCGGCTCAGGTAGCAGCTCTTTTGCGCTTTGCGAATCACAGGATGCTGCCGACGCAATTGCAGCCGCAGCTCAAGCAAAAGGTTGGCGAGGCTTCTCCACTACCTGCAAGTTGTAGTGGTAACATAGAGCGGCAAATGTTTGATGGATTTATCCCATCGGACGAGGTAAAACATAACGGGTTGTGGCTCAGCTTGGTAGAGCGCTCGGTTCGGGACCGAGAGGTCGCTGGTTCAAATCCAGTCAACCCGACCATTTTTTCTGATAATCAGTGAATTTCCACCGTTTTTACCGCGAAATAAGCGTTTTGACAGTAAAAGTGGTAAAAAATGCGTTTAGTTGGAATATACAAAAACGCATGTATTCTATGCAGGTCATCTACCAGCGTAAACCTTCGGTCAAATTTGATTGAAACTTTTATGAGAAAACCCAACTGGGAAAACGTAAGTGCCAAAACGCCGAACTAGAAAATTTATCTCCAACTAAACGGGTTTTTTACCCAAATCAGACACTACTTTCCGTCATATCAAATTCTTGATTAGTTTTCGTGCATATCAGAGGCTGTTTATACGCTTTAACTAGGTCTTATGGATAGCAAGCCTGAAAAGTCTGAAAAATGAAAAACCTGAAAAGCGCATCATGTCTGAGCAAAATTACTCAGACATGGCGAGAAAAATCGGCAAATAGCTCAGATGCGATGCACTTTTCTGGCAAATTGCTCAGACCTGTTGAGCAAATCAGGCTCCATGGAGTCGCCAACGTAGCAATGATGGATGTGCGTTGAAGCTCCTGAACAACGCGCCTGAAAAGTGCAAAGAATCTGTATTTGCGACACAGATTCTTTTGCAAAATCAGGCAAATCCACAGATTCTTTAACGTTTTCAGGCAGAATTTACAGATTCTTTTAAGAAATCAGGCAGGACGGCTTGTCTCGCAATGAATAGCTTTTGTTTTTTGGACCCTTCGGCTCTATCATATGAATAATATGAATGTTATGAACGTTTAACCTCAGCAAAACATAAATAATTTTGCACAAAATAAACACAAATGGATTACAATCAGTTAAAAGCACTGAGCTCGTTTCGTCACGTCGCAGGACCGTGTGCGTTCGAGTTCGTACTGTTGCGTCGCAGGATCACATGGACGTCGCAGTTTGTTTTTTCAGTTTATTGTGTCAGTTTGTTGTGTCAGTTTGTTGTGTCAGTTTGTTGTATCGCGTTTTGTTGAAAGGGGTTTTGTATGCCTGTTGTTGAGTTTTTTGTAAACGTGTTATCAACACCAGCCATCCTAGTTGGCCTTGTTGCCTTGCTAGGTTTGGCGCTCCAGGGAAAGCCAATTGAGGACCTCATCAAGGGCACCCTCAAGACTATCGTTGGCTTCCTTGTTCTTTCTGCAGGTGCAGGTTTCTTGCAGACCGGATCCCTCCTTGCCTTTGGCGAAATCTTCAACTTCGCCTTTGACATGCAGGGTGTCGTCCCAAACAACGAGGCCGTCGTCTCGCTGGCACTTGGCGAGTTTGGTCAAGCAACCGCAATCATCATGTGCATCGGCATGGTCCTGAACATTGTCCTCGCACGTTTTTCTCGCTTTAACTACATCTTCCTCACCGGTCACCACACTCTCTACATGGCAGCTATGCTCGCCATCATCCTGCACGTCGGCGGCCTTTCTGGTTGGATGCTTTACGTCTCCGGCGCATGCCTGCTTGCTCTGATCATGGTTCTGTCTCCTGCATACTGCCAGCCAACCATGCGCAAGGTTACCGGCAGCGATTCCGTTGCACTTGGCCACTTCGGCGGCGCTGGTTACTGGCTTGCTGGTATGGTTGGTAAGCTCTTTGCTTCCGATCGCGAGAATAGCACCGAGAATATCAAGTTCTCCAAGCGTCTCATCTTCCTGCGCGACAACACCGTTTCTAT
>CAUTOT010000095.1:0-5012 GCA_963539765.1 uncultured Atopobium sp.
ATTGCCGCTTCTCATACGCTGTTTGTAAACACTCGTTCTATGCATGATACGGCGTACGCTCAAACGCTGCTTGATGAGGCAGATAAGCTTCTGGACACCTATGTATCACGAGCTGACGCCGTAAGTGATGCGGTGAGCGCACAGCTGAGACAGGAGGCATAACATGAGCTCAGAGACTCTGTCGCAGGAGCTTCGTGGCGCTCCTGTTGCTAAAGCAATAACTGAAAAACTTGCCGCTCAGGTCAAGGAACTTCGCGCACAAGGCGTAACTCCTAAGCTGGTTATTGTTCGTATAGGGCAGAAAAGCGATGACCTTACCTATGAGCGTGCGGCTTATACGCGTGCGGAGAAGGTAGGCTTTGAAGTTGAGACCATTGAGCTTCCAGAAGACGACACACAAGAGCAGGTAAATGCTACGTTTGACCAGGTTTCTGCCGACGAATCGGTGCATGGTTGTCTGCCTATGCGTCCTTTTCCTGCTGGAATTGACGAGCATGAAGCGCTTCAGCATCTAGCCCCAGAAAAAGATGTTGATTGTGCAACTGATTCCATGCTGCTGGCAACACTTTGTGGAACTCCTGGTGCTCTGGGACCTTGTACCGCAGAAGCAGTTCTGGCGCTTCTCGATTTTTACCAGGTGCCCCTTGAGGGAGCGCCTGTTGCAGTTGTTGGTCGCTCAAATGTCATTGGTCGTCCGGTAGCTGCGCTTTTAAGTGCAAGAAACGCTACAGTGACGGTGTGTCACAGCAAAACTAAAGACCTTGCTGCTACGCTTAAGCAGGCAGAGGTTGTGGTTGTGGCTGCAGGTCGTGCGCACCTTATTGGGGCTGACTTCGTAAGAGATGGTCAGACCATCATTGACGTAGGTATTAACTGGGATGAAGCAGCTCAAAAGCTTGTTGGCGATGTTAATACAGAGCAGGTAGCTCCTCTGGTAAGTGCTTATACTCCTGTTCCTGGCGGTGTAGGTAGCGTGACAACGGCAATTCTTGCTCGCCATGTTGTTGCCGCAGCTCAAAGAACGCTTGCATAAGAGTGAAAGGTAGGTTGCCTCATGGCAGCGAAAAATAACTATAAAGATATTGAACAAGAGCGCGTAAAAGCCGCGGTCAAGGAGTTTTTGCTTGCTATTGGTGAGGATCCAGAGCGAGAAGGCCTGCTTGATACACCAGACCGTGTTGCTCGTGCTTGCGTGGAGCTCTTTGGTGGTATGCAGGAAGATCCTGCAGCTCACCTGCGTAAACAGTTCCATGAAGAGGGCAATAAAGAGATGGTTATTGTCCGCGACATTCCTTTCTCGTCTACCTGCGAGCATCACATTCTGCCATTCGTGGGCAAGGCGCACGTTTGCTACATTCCACAAAATGGTCGTATTACTGGCCTTTCCAAGATTGCTCGCTGCGTCAGCGGATATTCTCGCCGTCTGCAGGTACAGGAGCGCCTTACAGGCCAGATTGCTGACGCTATGGTGGAAGAGCTTGATCCCTTGGGCGTTTTGGTGGTTATGGAAGCTGAGCACACCTGCATGAGTATGCGCGGCATTAGGGCAGCAGGCGCTTTGACTACCACGTCTGCAGTTCGTGGCATTTTTAAGACTAACGAGAAAACCCGAGCAGAAGCTATGCGTCTGCTCGGCCTATAAGAGGTATGTGCGCTATGAGTTATTCCGTTCCCTTTTCTGTGCCTGAGCTGAGCTATGAGCAGTCTTTAAAGGTACTTCACGATACAAAGAAGTTTGGTATTCAACCCCTGCTGGAGAGCGTGGAAGACATGCTCAAAGAGCTGGGCAACCCTGACCTCTGCTTCAAAAGTGTCCAGATTGCAGGTACCAACGGCAAAACGTCTACCTCCAGATACACTGCAGCTTTGCTCAAAGGAGAGGGTCTCAAGACCGCTCTGTACACGTCTCCTGAGCTCATCAGCTATACCGAGCGCATGGAGATTAACGGCACGCCCGTCTCTGAGGCGGCTTTTGCTCACGGTGTCTCTGCAGCTCAAGTAGCAGGGGAGCGCGTCAACGCTCAGCGAGCCGCCTTGGGCGAGCGTCCTTATGACATCACCGAGTTTGACCTGCTCACAGTTGCAGCCTTGGTCGTCTTTGCCGAGGCAGAGATTGACGTCTGCGTGCTTGAGTGCGGCATGGGCGGCAGGTGGGACGCAACAAGCGCCGCTCAAAACATCACCTCCGTTGCTATTACAGGTGTTGGCCTGGACCACACGCGCATCTTAGGCGATACCCTCGAGGCTATTGCTGGCGAGAAGGCCGCCATTATCAAGCCTGGTCGCACCTGCGTGCTTGGCGTGGGAACGACAACTCCTCAGAGCGTCCAAGACGTTTTCTTGTCCCAGGCAGCTTCTGCGGGCGTTGTCCCAACTCTTCTTGTAGCAGACAAGCCAGAAGACGTTGAGGGAGAGGTTTCTGCTGGTCAGTCGTCTGATCATCCAGAGCTGCCTCACGCGCATTTCTTCATTACCAAAAAGCCTAAGAGCATCGGTTTTCCGCTTGAGCTGACGGTTGTCACACCTCGTGCAACCTACGAGGATCTTGCCGCACTTAAACCAAGCTACCAGGCAGCAAATATTGCTCTAGCAACCTGCTTAGCTGAGGATTTTCTTGGTCGTCCACTTGATGCCGAGAAAGCGTTTTTCTCCACAACTAGGTGCCCTACACCTGGCAGGTTCCAGCTGCTTCAGCCTAAGCCTTTGGTGCTTATCGACGCGGCTCACAACCCCCAGTCGATCGAGACGTTCTTAACTGCTATCCGCTCAATTGAGCCAGAAGTTGCTAATAGACCTATGCTTTTGACTGCAGTTTTTGCAGATAAAGACGTTAAGGGCATCGCAGAACTTCTCGCCAAAGAGTTCCCTGAGGTAGCGGTAACCCAGACAGACAACGAGCGCGCTATGGATGCAGAAGAGCTTGCTGAGCTGTACAAAGCCTGCGGCGCCAACGTGGTAGCTGTCTACAGAAGCGTTCCCGAAGCAGTGGACGCCTTGCGCGAGAAGGGCTTTGTAGCATGTGGAACAATTTCACTTGCTGGCGAGGTTGCTGCACAATTTAGTGATGCTTTGGTAAAATAAATTTATCTGCGACATTTCGCTCATTTTTGAGGCGGTTTGTCGTACGATTTAGGAGAGAACAAAAAGCCAGCAGAAGGGGCTGTCAGATGCAGGAGATTCTTGATCAGATTATTACACCTGAGGTACGTATGGTTATTTACCTCATGGTTATTTGCGTCGTAATGCTTTATATCCTTTCCATCATCTACGTTATTCGCGATGCTCAGCGTCGTGGCGCAGAACCTTGGTGGATGTGGGCAGTCATTTCTGTTGTTCCTGTTGTTGGTCTGCTTGCATACGTTATTCTGCGTCCAAGCAGCTACCTCATTGACCGTGAGGAGCAGGACCTTGATATTGCCCTTCGTGAGCACCAACTGTCTCACTACGGCATCTGCCCTAAGTGCTCCGCTCCAATTGACCGCGATTTTATCGTGTGCCCAATCTGCAATACGCAGGTTAGAAACGTTTGCCCAACATGCCATCGTCCACTGAACGCAGACTGGAAGGTTTGCCCTTACTGCCGTACTCGCATTCAATAACGTTTGGTTTTGTTCTTTATGATGGCAATCTGGTGTTTTACAACAGAGACTATGTAGGCGTCTGCTCCTAAGCTCCTGTGTGAGCAGAGTAGGCGCCGTGCCTGTTTCTATGAGTATCTACCTCTGAGGGGTTTTACATGAAGGTTTTATATAACGACGGCCATGTTGGTGAGATTAACAATCCAGCTGAAGAGCTTGAGGTTATTCGCCACGATGCAGCTCACCTGCTTGCTCAGGCTTTGAAGCGTCTGTATCCTCACGCACAGTTTGCCTATGGTCCAGCAACCGAAAATGGTTTCTACTATGACGTTGATCTTGGAGACACTAAGGTTAACGAGGATGATTTTCCAGCTATCGAAGCTGAGATGAAGAAGATCGTCAAAGAGAACCTCAAGATTGAGACGTTTGAGCTTCCTCGCGACGAGGCTATTGCCTACATGAAGGAGCGCGGCGAGTCTTACAAGGTTGAGCACATTGGCGATCTTGCTCCTGACGCACACATCACCTTCTACAAGCAGGGTGAATACGTTGACATGTGCGTTGGCCCTCACATGCTCTACACCAAGGGTGTTAAGGCTTTCAAGCTGACCAGCATTTCTGGCGCCTATTGGAAGGCCGATAAGAACAACAAGATGCTCACCAGAATTTATGGTGTTGCCTTTGGTTCCAAAGAGGAGCTTGCTCAGTACCTCAAGATGATTGAAGAGGCCGAGAAGCGCGACCACAGGAAGATTGGCCGCGAGATGGAGCTCTTTATGATGTCCGACTTTGGTCCAGGTTCTCCATTCTGGCTTCCAAACGGCATGGCTCTGCGCAACGCTCTGACCGATTACTGGCATGAGATGCAGGCTCGCTTTGGCTACCAGGAGGTTCAGACTCCACTGATCCTCTCGCGTTCCCTGTGGGAGACCTCTGGTCACTGGGACCACTACAAAGAGAATATGTATACCACCACGGTAGATGAAGAGGACTTTGCCATTAAGCCTATGAACTGCCCTGGTGCATGCTTGATTTACAAGTCTAAGCCACGTTCTTATAGGGACCTTCCTATGAAGCTGGCTGAGGCTGGTCTTGATCACCGTTACGAGATGAAGGGTGCTCTGCACGGTCTGTTCCGTGTTCGTGAGTTTACTCAGGACGACGCACACCTCTTTATCCGCCCTGATCAGATTACTGAGCAGGTCACGGATGCGTCCCACCTCATCACTGCTTACTATGCTCAGTTTGGCTTCCCATACCGCGTTGAGCTTTCTACACGCCCAGAGGATTCTATGGGTTCTGACGAGGATTGGGAGCGCGCTGAGCAGGGCCTTCGTGACGCACTTGAGTCTATGGGCATTGAGTACGTTGTCAACGAGGGCGACGGTGCGTTCTACGGTCCTAAGATTGACTTCCATCTAACCGACTGCCTCG
>CAUTOT010000096.1:0-4975 GCA_963539765.1 uncultured Atopobium sp.
GGATGTGCTTTGAAGAAGTCAAAGCGAGGAGGGAGCTCTTCAAGCTGGTGCTCCTCTGCGCTCTGGCCAAGTTTTGCCGCAAGCTCTTTTGGACCCATAAAGGCGTTCTCCCAAGAGAAGAACTCCTCATGTGGGAAGTTGAGAGCATCTGCAATGCGCTCGCAGCCTTCCGGAACAGCCGGGTGCATAAGCAACGTGATGGTCTTGAGTGCATAGAATGCATCAGCAAGTGCCTGGTCGTAGGCCTCGTCATTGCCCTGAGCGGCCTTGGAAGCCTCGCCCCAACGCTTGTTTTCTGCGCGAGCGTACTCATCAACAGCGGCAAGTGCAGAGTGTGCGTCAAAGCCGTATGCAAGCTGCTCGTACTTCAGCAGAACCTCTTGAGCAGCATCGATAACTTCCTGGTGAGGCTCACTGATAGGCAGGTGACCACCACACGCATTGGCTGCACCATACAGGCAGCTACGAGCCATGCGGTTAAAGATGTTAGTGAGAAACGCTGACTCCTTGAGCGCTGGATCAACAACGCGAGGATCATCCTTTACCAGAAGATCTGGCTCGCCGTCTTTGCCCTTCCTGGAAACGGAGGTGTCAAAAGCCTTTGGCGAGAAGGACACGGCGCGCTGATCAAGGCCAAGCGAGAGCCAGTGAGCGCGGAGCTGCTCTGGAGTGTAGAACTCAAGGAGCTCTTCAGCCATTGGAGGCTTGATAGCACCAGAGCTGGAAGCCTTCTTATTCATAAAGAGAATGTGGTAGTTAGCAACTGGAGTATCGGTGATAAGACCCCAATCAAGTGCATCCCACAGTGGGTTCTGGACAATGCAGTAGAAGAAGATGTTGTCCTGGCCAATAAACTGGTAGACAGCGGCATCATCGCTGCACCACCAATCGCGCCACTCGTCAGAAGAGTAGCGGCTACCGCCATTGTTGGCGTCTTCAGAAAGAGCAGCACGGGTGAAGGTAATAGGAGCCCAGAGAGACTCAGTCCAGACCCAGATGGTAAGGTCTTTGAGATCTTCAATGTCTGGAGACTTAAGGCCCCAAGAAATATTGCCCGTCATGCGGTAAGGCAGAAGCGTCTTGCTTGTTCTAAAACGAATTCCAGCCTCTTTGAGTTTCTCGCGAGCTTCATCTCTATCTTGCCAGTTTTCAAAAACAACAGAGAAAGAAGAAGCATTACCTTCTGGCTCAATAACACTATGAGCTGGGAGGGAAGAGGCAACGCCGTCAAAGTCTTGGCGGTAGGAATTTTGAATGTAGATAATAGGCTCGGTCAGAGTCTCTTGAACGGTAGAGGTAACAACTGAGCGAATCTGTGGGTTGTTCTTCCACTTTTCTACCAGGTTGTTTAGAAACTCTTTGTATTGTGGCAGGTCAAAGTACCAGCTTGGTGCAGGACGAAGCTCTGGCGTGGTGCCGGTGAGCTGAGACACAGGAGCAATGAGTTCCTCTGGATTGAACTGATGACCCAGGTCGCATTCTTCTGCATAAGCCTTCTCTGACTTGCAACCCTTAATAGGGCAACGTCCATTGACCTGGCGACCATTAAGGAATGTCTGAGCCTCGGTATCGTAAAACTGTTTAGTAGAGAGCTTGGAGAGTTTGCCGCGCTCGTAGAGGCGGTGCATGATGCTGTCAGCCATCTCTTCGTGGATCTTTGCAGCGGGTTCTAGCGCGGAACCGCCGTAGAAATCAAGCGAGATATTGTAGGCGTTAAGAGCGCTTTTCTGCAGGTTGTGATTATGATTAACGTAATCGAGGATGGTGCCCTCGTAACCCTCTTCTTCAACCTTTTTGCGATAGCCCTCTGCAATAGGAGAGCCATAGCAGTCAGTTCCCGAGATAAACAGAACGTTTTTCTGGCCAATGCGATCTCTTAAGAAACGAGCAAAGAAATCTGCTGGGACAAAGACGCCCGCAATATGTCCAAAGTGGAGATTTTTATTACCGTAGGGCATACCACCGGTAATAACAGCGCGCTTAGGAAAATGAGGGCGGTTGTTCATGTCGTAGCTTTCGGCCATGGATACCTCGCAGTTGGAATTAGTAGATTACGCAAATTATCTTCTTATTCTAATCTTTTTTGATTCACTACACGAATAGATTCAGAAGTCGATACTATAGTGAGTAGAAATTATGTAAGGAGAGTTTGTGGGAAGAAAAAAGCCAAAGACAAGCCTTGAGTTTGTTCTAAAGGATCCACCAAAGTCTGTGGTGACGCCCTTCCTTGTGGCTGACCTTGCACTTTTGCTTATGTTTGTGTGTCATATTCCGCTGATGGTTATGGGAGAGCTCCCAGCCAATGACATCCTTCCAGCCGTGTTGGGTCTTCTAGGAAGCATGTTGGCAGGTGGCTTGATCCTTGTGTGGATTACCCGCGTCAATAAGCGAGATTTTAGGTCATTGGGTCTTCGAGTAAGCTCTTGGCCAGGATTTATGCGCGGAGTTACCTTTGGCTTTTTGATGGTGCTGTTTACCTTTGGCTCTATCATGCTCATTGAAGGCTTTGATTTTAATTTCAACGCTTCCTATAACATTTTTGCTGCTCTCTTCTTACTTGTGGCAACCCTTATTGAGTCCGCAGCAGAAGAACTCTTGTTTAGAGGTTACCTACAAACTGGTGTTGCAGCTAAGAGTTCTTTCCCTGTAGCGCTTGTGCTTCAAGCAGTGCTCTTTACCGCAACGTATGGACTAACGCCTAACATCTCTATTGCCGCAGCAATCTCAGTCTTTTTGATGGGCATTCTTTATGGCTTGGTGTTTTGGCTTACCGATAATCTGCTCATGACCATTGCTATGCACTTTATCTGGAACTTTGTAACCGGCCCTATTCTAGGCATCTCGGTTACCACTACGCTTCTTCCTACCACGCTTTTAACAGCGTATCCTGCAGCATCTGAGTTTATCTCGGGTGGCGCCTACGGTATTGAAGCAAGCGTTGTTACCATTTTTGTATGCCTTGCTGCCTGCGCTATAGTAGGTTGGAAATGTTATAAGGCACAAGGCGAGAAGAACTAATGGCTTCAAACATGCTTCAGTCAATTGAGACTCTTTCAGTAGAGCCGGGAACACCGCTGCTGCTCCATGCATGCTGTGGTCCATGCTCACTTGAACCTTTAAAACATTTGAGGGAAGAGGGCTTTGAGCCAACCATCTGCTGGACTAATCCTAATATTCAGCCAGTTGAAGAGCACGACAGGCGTCTTCAAACCTTACTTACGTGGGCTCAAGAAGAAGCTCATGTTGAGGTAATTGTGGCAGGAGATCCGCGAGAGCAGTGGGAGCGAGCTGTTGCGCCCCAAGGATTTGAGCGAGATCGTCGCTGTCGTGCTTGTTACGCAATCCGCTTGGCAGAGAGTTGTCGTGTGGCGGCTGAGCGCGGGTTTGAATACGTTTCTACAACACTGGCTGTCTCGCCCTATCAGCTCTTTGATGCGTGTGAGGATGAGCTGGTGTCCATTGCGCACGCTCATGGACTGACGCCTGTATGGAGAGATTTCCGTCCGTTTTACCCAGAGGCCACAAAAGAGTCTCGTGAGCTTGGTATGTATCGACAAAATTATTGCGGTTGTAGATATTCTGCGGCCGAGGCTCAGATAGAGCGTCATGAAGCTCGTGACGCAAGAAAGGCAGCACGTCATGCGAACTGACGATTTTGATTACATCCTTCCAGAAGAACGTATTGCACAAGCTCCTGCTGAGCCAAGAGACTCTTGTAGGCTTTTGGTGCTGCATAGAGAAGATGGCCGCATAGAGCACAAGCACTTCACCGATATTGTGGAGTATCTTGAGCAGGGCGATTTGGTTGTAGTTAACCAGACGCGCGTTATGCCAGCTCGCCTTGTAGGTAAAAAGCAAAATACGGGCGGCGTCTCAGAAACGCTGCTTTTAAAGCGTCGAGAAGACATTGATGCTTTGGGTAGTGTATGGGAGTGCCTGGTAAATCCTGGCAAGCGTCTAAAGCCTGGCGCAGTAATTGAATACCGTGCAGGTGGTTTACATGCCCCTGACTCAGCTCCTGTTGTGTTGACGGGCACCATTGTGGACTTTGTTGACGACAACAGGGGAGGTCGCCTGGTGCGTTTTGAAGCACAGGGAGATCGCACTCTTGACGAGGCTATTCATGAGGCGGGCCACGTTCCACTGCCTCCGTATATTACACAGTACGAGGGAGATCCAGAGAAGTACCAGACGGTCTACGCTATGCAGGACGAGCATTCTGCTGCAGCTCCTACCGCGGGTCTTCACTTTACTCCTGAGCTCATTGAAACCATCAAAGCAAAGGGTGTTCAGTGGGCATCTGTTGAGCTAGAGGTGGGTATTGATACCTTCAGGTTGGTAACAGAGGACGATCCTACTAAGCACGTCATTCATACCGAGCGCTACCACGTAGCTCCAGAAGTTGTAGAAGCAGTAAAGGCTACCAAAGCCGCTGGTCATAAGGTAATTGCCATTGGTACTACCAGTGTTCGCTCGCTTGAAAGTGCTTGGGATAATCAGATTCCTGCAGCTGAGCCTCCTGTTGTTGCCCGTCGCTTTGAGGAGGCAGAAGACTCTGCTGCAGTGACTCATAAAGGCGATATGGTTGCCCGAGAAAACGCAACCACCAATCTCTATTTGATGCCAGGCTCTACGTTCCACGTGGTAGACACCATGGTGACTAACTTCCACGTTCCTCGTTCAACTTTGATGATGCTTGTTTCTGCGTTTGCAACGCGCGAGCAGATTATGGACGCCTACCAAAGTGCCATTGACGAGAAGTACCGCTTCTTGTCATTTGGTGATGCCATGATCATCATCTAGCGAGCTTGGCTACGTGACCATGACCCTTACGTTTAACTTGAGAGTTTATATGTAGAAAAAGTGCCCACAGTATTGTGAGCACTTTTTTCATACGATGATTTGTCTGGGCAAAGACTAAATTACCAGTTAAAAATCAGCCAAACAAAAGACGCAAGAATCGCTATCATGCCAA
>CAUTOT010000097.1:0-4906 GCA_963539765.1 uncultured Atopobium sp.
ACGAAGTCCCACATAAGAGATGCAACCGTTATTCTAAAGATGCCTTAAGGCAAGGAGATAAGCGGGGTGCAGTTCCGCTACAGCAAGAAAACGAAACGTTTGGTCAAGTAAGTTGTTTGGAAGTGTCATGGAAATTCGTGTAGTTGAAGAAAAGGGTCGCGCGCAAATCGAAGTGACCATCTTGAGCGGCCCCGATGACCCGCGCGTTTCGGGAATTGTCCGTCAGCTCCAGATGGTTGACGGAAAGATGACCGGATACGTTCCCGGCACCATCAACAGGCGCGTCGTTCCTCTCGCGGATGTGGTGTGGATCCAAACGGACGGAAACGTGACGCTGATTCACCTGGTAAACGGCGAGACGCTGGAAAGTTCTAGTCGCCTGTCTGAGCTTGAGGATGCTCTGAAAGATACGGCGTTTGTGCGCACTTCTCGTCAGGAACTGGTCAATTTTGACCACGTTACGGGTATCAAACCCGCAGGTTCTGGTCGCATGTTGCTATCGCTTGGCGAGAAACCCCTTGTTGCTTCAAGAAAGTATGCCGCCGAAATCAAACGACGCATTGGAATTGTGTAGGGGATAGAGGCTTTTCTCGCGCTGCAGGTCTAAGCGCCGAATGCCACCCGAACGTCACCCGAACCCTACTCGGACGCCACCCGGGCCTAATCGTAACAGCACCATAAACTCCACTTTAACAGCAGTTTTATCCCAGAGAAGGGAACATCATGGAACGCAATGAATCACAAAACTGGCAAGAAACTGAGCGAGAGACTCAGCAAGAATTTGATGAGGGACTCAATAGAACAGTAGGTCAAATTATGTGCAAAGGCATTTCTTCTGGAGCACTATGTTTTACCGGCATCTCGCTTGTGTATGGCGTCATCGCGCTGGCAACCAATTATGGGGACAGGCAAAATAACATCACGCTTCTTACTCTGATTGCCGCGGGTGTGTGCTCAGGTGTTTACCAGCAGATTTGGTTCAACTATCAGCCTCTGATTACCAAGCTTAGCTACCTTCAGAGGTTTCTTAGCTTTAACGTTTGCCTGTTCCCGACGCTTGTTGCGATGGCACTTATTGGCGGATGGGTTCCTAATATGGCGCAGGCTTGGATGTCATTTACCGCACTATACCTGGTTATTCTTCTGGTTACAACCTTAGTCTTCAATGCTATTTTCAAGAAAGAGGAGCAGAAATACAAGGCTGCTTTCGAGAAGTACCAGGCGTCTCGTCGCGCATAAGTCGCAACTAATTCTGGATCGCGTAGCTGCGCCTGATTTCTGAAAAGAATCGGTAGGTTTTGCCTGAAAACATAAAAGAATCGGTGGATTCTGCCTGATTTTGTCAAAGAATCTGTGTCCCAAACACAGATTCTTTGCACTTTTTAGGCAGACTTTTAGCGGCGTGGCTTTGTATCCAGATGTGGTTTCATGGGCGTTTTCGTGGAGCCTGATTTTCTCGCCATGTCTGAATGATTTGCCAGAAAAGTTCACCAAGTCTGAGCAATTTGCCGGTTTTTCCCGCCATGTCTGAGCTGTTTTACTCAGACATAATGTACTTTTCAGGCTCAAAGGAACCTTCGCCGTGCTATACACAAAGAGCTCGGCCTGTCGAGAAGACCAAGCCCTTGCGAGTTGCATCAGGCCAGCGCTCCGGCCAGCGCGTCTACAGCGCATCCGACCTGTACGTCTGTCGCGCGTCGATTGATCGCGCTTATCGTTTCTTCAGAGCGTTTAGGATGCTGATAATGATGTGGTAGAGGAGCGCGGAAACAGGCCAGATGATCCAGGAACTTTTCCAGTCCTTGGTGATGAAGCTATAGCCTACGTACAGCAAGGTAATGGTGCCAAAATACGCCCTGGCAATTGGCCTGTACTTCAATGCTGCGGATTTGGAGTCTCTCTTGTTGCTTTTCTCGTCGTGGGAGAAATCGCCTTCCTGAAGGAGAACTCTATAGCCATCCCTGAGAATTCCCGAGTAAACCAGCAGGTAAACGCCAAGAGAAACGAGAATTGCTGCAACGAAGAAGCCAAGAGCAAAGATGAGGCCAGTCCCATAGTACGATGCAATAAGGAAGGGGATTGCGCTCAGGATGGTAAGGCAGACGCCAGCGGCCTGCTGCATGTATCGCAACGATTCTGTGGACTCGGCGCGCCTACGAACGGCAGCCTCGACACCATACTGGAGCTCGAGAGAGGCCTCCTTGAGCTGCTTAAACTTCGCGAGCTTCATGTCCTGGAGAATCAGCAGGCCAACGCCCGCAGCAATGAAGAGCATCATGATGCAAATGCCTGCGATACCCATCGCATCTGGAGAAATGTGCATCGGATCAAAGTAAAGCGCGTCTTCGCTGTATGTTGCAAGCGAGACAAGAAGCGCGGGCCCCAGGATAAAGAGGGTAATTGCACCTGCCGTGGGGCGAGAAGTTCGTGCGATTGCATCCAGGTATTCGGTGGCTGTTTCAAGCGATACGCTGAGCTTCGGTGCCACAGTTTTGCCGGTAGATGTGTCGTCACCAGAGGCCACGCCGGCGGCCATACCAGTGGCTACGTCGGCGGCAGCGTTCGCGATGCCGTCGGCAGCGTATGCGGCGGCGGTGCCCGTGGCAGTAGCTGGAAGCTCTTCAAGCTCGTCTTTGAGCAGGTAGTCTGTGGAAACGCCAAAGAGCTCGCTCATGGCCATGATCTTTTGAATATCAGGCATGGAAGCCATAGACTCCCATTTAGAAACTGACTGCCTCGAAACGCCAAGCTGTTGTGCAAGCTCTTCTTGTGACCAACCATTACGCTTTCTGAGGCTCATGATTTTCTCGCTCAGTAACATGGCTATTCCTTTCTGTTGGTGATGTGGTGGGATTCACATGTGATGGCTATTACTCTAAAAATTGCCTTGATTGCACACCACCAAGTTGAGTTGGAAATTTGTCAACTCTGAGTTGCGTAATAGTTTACCTGCAGAAATGTTATCAAATTTTGGAAAAATAGTTTTAAAAGTCATTTAAAATTTTTGTACGTTCGCGGAATATGTCGACCGGAGGCGACATTTGTTCAGTATGTATATGATAGTATCTGCTCACGGAGAAATTAAATAATCCATATCAGAAAGGAATGCGCTAAAAATTTTGTGCTTCTCGGCGTTGGGCCCGGCGCATAAATTTTGGCGTAAAAGTCACATGAAGAATTTAAAGGTCTGCATCGCTTCATCTGCTCTTGTAGCCGCATTGGCACTTGCTCCAGCATTTGCGCTGGCAGAGGGCACAGCGCCTGCTCCTACAAGCACTACCGGTGCTACTGCTACTACTGGCGTAACTCCTATTCCTGCACCAACTAGAGAGCAGCTCATGGATCCAACGGTTAATCCATACGCTCCTGAGGACGCATACTTCCTTCCTGATGTTACTAACCCAATTCCAGACGGATTTATGGTTGGCAACGCTGACGGCGTAGTCATTGTCGACAACGGCGATGGCACTGTTACCGTTAAGGGTCACTGGGTTCCAGCAATGGAGTTCGATGAGGTTATTAACGTTCAGTTTGTGCGCATTCCGGCTCCAACGCCTAATCCAGATCCAACTCCTGCACCTACTCCAGATCCAACTCCAGCTCCAACCCCTGATCCAGAGCCAGCTCCAGCACCAGAGCCTGCTCCAGCTCCTGCACCAACACCAGAGAAGAAGTCCGCTCTTCCTGCAACTGGTGTCGCGGACGTTGTTGTTCCAGCCTCTGTTCTTGCAGTAAGCGGCCTTGGTTTTGTTGCTGCTTCTCGTAAGGTTCGCCAGTAGGGGAAGAGCCTGCGACGCCGACCGCGTTGCAAAGCCGACGGGTTTCTCGCCAGAAGAATATAACATGCATGTAAAGTGCCCGAGATTCGGGCACTTTTTTGTGCGGAAACCGGGCGGGCAGCCAGACGGAAATTGGGTACACTCTGAATAACGAAATTCGGAGGTTGTTATGGAAGATCAGCAGCAGAAGTTCTCGCAGAATGGCGGTGTGGGGCAGGAGTCGACGCATCCATCTTCAACTGCGCTTGTTCTAGAAGGCGGCAGTTATCGAGGCATTTTTACCGCTGGAATTCTTGATGTACTTCGCGAGAAGGGCGTCACCAACTTTGAGAGCGTGTGGGGAGTTTCCGCAGGTGCCATCAACGCCGTGAGCTTCAGGTCCAAGCAGATGGGTCGCGCCATGCGCATTATGCTGGCCTTTAGGGACGATCCTCGCTTTCTTTCGATTCGCTCGTTGATCACTACTGGCGACATCGCAGGCGCGGATTTTATGTTTGACGAAATCCAAAACCACCTGGACCCTTGCGATAACGAGGCGTTCAATCAAAATCCCATGCAGATGTATGTGGTTGCGTCCGATGTTACGTTTGGTACGTCGGCATATCTGCACGTAAAAAAGTTCCCGGAAGACGTGACCATGGTCCGAGCGTCCGCGTCGATGCCAACGGTTTCTCGTATGGTTGAGCTGGACGGACATCGTTATTTGGACGGCGGAACAACCGATTCAATTCCGTTTGCGGCGGCGCTTGGTCTGCCCGACGGAAAAGCTGAGTACGCGGTTGACGTTCCCGACCACACGCCGGCAAAGAAAGCGCTGGTCATTGTCACGCAGGACAGAAACTTCGTAAAAACCGACGTCAACGAGCAGGTTGCCATTCGCTCGCAGCTCTACTCCGCGTATCCGTACTTTGAAGCCGCGCTGGCTTCTCGCGCCGAGCGTTACATGGATCAGCGAAAACAGCTCTTTGAGCTGGAGAAAGAGAGTAGAGTGCTGGTGCTGGAGCCTCCCGAGCCAGTTGAAGTTAAAGTTAACGAGAAGTCCGGTGAGGCCCTGCTGTCTCTGTACCTGACGGGTCGCCAAGTTGCACTTGAGCGCCTCGAAGAGATTAAAAGTTTTATCGAGTAGA
>CAUTOT010000098.1:0-4875 GCA_963539765.1 uncultured Atopobium sp.
AGAATTGAAATGATATCGTCATTCTTGGATTAAATATTTTGCTTGTAAGAAGAGCGAGAGAAGTTTTATATGATGATTAATAAACGCCTCATTGCCCTTATTGAGGAGAGTAAAAAATACATTGGCTTGACCGTGCTTTACCAGTGGATTGCGCTGCTTGCCAATATTGTATTTATGTATTCTCGGGCAAGAATGATACAAGCCCTATTCATGGATTATTTTGTCCTCGAAGAGCAGTTGGTGTTTATTGCACTCTGCCTTATTGCTATTGTAATCAGGTATTTCTGCAAACTTGCTCAGCACAAGACAAGCTTTTATGCAGCAAAAAGGGTAAAAAAGACCCTTCGCGAGAAAATCTATCAGAAGCTTTTAGAGTTTGGTCCCTCGTATAAAAATTCATATGCGACTAGTGAGATTGTTCAGCTGGCAGTTGAAGGAGTAGATCAGCTAGAAACCTATTTTGCACAGTATCTACCTCAGTTTTTCTATGCTGTTTTGGCTCCGCTCACACTTTTTCTTGTTTTGCTCCTTATTAGTCCGGTAGTTGGCATTGTTTTGCTGGTATTTGTACCGCTCATTCCAATGACTATCGTTCTTATCCAGAAGTTTGCAAAGAAGCTTTTGTCTAAGTATTGGGGCCAGTATACGCAGCTTGGCGATACGTTTTTGGAGAACCTGCAGGGTCTGACCACAGCAAAGATTTACAAGGCTGATGGTTTTAAACACAAGCAGATGAACGAGGAAGCCGAGCACTTTAGACGTATTACCATGAAGGTTCTAACCATGCAGCTCAACTCCATCACCGTGATGGACGTGGTTGCATTTGGTGGAAGCGCGCTTGGTACAATTCTTGCAATTCAGCAGGTAAATGAACAGCTCCTCTTTATGTGGGAAGGCGTCTTTGTCATTTTTATTTCGGCTGAGTTCTTCCTGCCTATGCGTCTTCTTGGCAGTTATTTCCACATTGCCATGAACGGTATGGCAGCGTCGGACAAGATTTTTGACCTGCTTGATATGCCTGTTCGAGAGCAGGGTACCAAGACCATTCCAGCTTCTAGTGATGTCGCTTTGCGCAACGTTTCTTTCTCCTATGATGGCGAGAAACCCGTCTTGGTGAATGTTTCTTTTGGAATGCGCGCTAACTCTTTGAATGCTCTGGTAGGAGAGTCAGGCTGCGGAAAATCAACAATTGCAGCACTTCTGACCGGAAAACTCCGCTCGTATTCTGGCGATGTTCTGTTTGGAAATACCAGTTTGTCTGACATTTCTGACCAGAATTTGCTTCAAAACGTTACCTATATTGGTCATCAGGCACATCTCTTTATGGGAAGCGTTCGCTCTAATCTTGCCATGGGTAATCCAGAGGCTACTGAAGAACAGTTCTGGCACGCCCTTGAACAGGTCAATCTTGCTGAGTTCGTAAAGTCTTTGGGTGGACTTGACGCGCCAGTAGCCGAGAAGGGCTCCAACTTGTCTGGTGGTCAGCGTCAGAGATTAGCACTGGCCAGAGCCCTGCTTCACAATAGCCAAATGTACATCTTTGATGAAGCTACTTCAAATATTGATGTTGAGAGTGAAGACGTTATTATGCAGCAGGTTCACCAGCTTGCTCAGACAAAGATGGTGCTGGTAATTTCGCATCGCTTGGTAAACGTTAAAAATGCTGATCAAATTGTTGTTATGCAGCATGGCCGCATTGTTGGAAGTGGTACGCACCAAGAGTTGCTTGTAACAAATGACGAGTACAAACGAATGACGCAGGCCCAGACCGAGCTTGAGAATTATGTGAAAGGAGTTGAGGCGTAATGAAGACAGAAGTTAAGAACAACGCCACAACTGCACGTACTTCTCGCCGTAGTGCGCTCACTATTATGTTGAGGCTGGTGGGGCTGGTTCGTCCGCTGGCTGGCTTTATGATACTTGCAATCTTGATGGGTGTTTTGGGCAACCTTGCAGCCACGTTCATCAGTATTTTTGGAGCATATGCGCTGCTCAGCGCTATGGGCTTTGCTTCGTCTTCTCCTATGGTGCTGCTCTTTGGAGGCATGCTTGTTTTTGCCCTGGTCCGCGGCTTGCTACGCTACGCTGAGCAGGAATGCAATCACTTTATTGCGTTCAAGCTGCTTGCACTTATTAGAGACCGCGTATTTACGGCACTCAGAAAGCTTGCTCCAGCAAAGCTTGAGGTCAAGAATAAAGGCAACCTGATGAGTGTTATTACCTCAGACATTGAGCTGCTTGAGGTCTTCTACGCGCACACTATTTCGCCCATTTGTATTGCGGTTGTGTTCTGCATTGTTATGGTGTGGTTTATTGTTGGCAGCACCAACTGGATTTTGGGTGTTATTGCACTTGTTTCTTACCTGGTAGTTGGCGTGGCAATTCCGCTTGCTATGTCTAAACGCTCCGAGCAAGACTCTGCTGAGGCAAGAGATCTTGCTGGTAACCTTTCTACGGTTACCCTTGATAACCTGCGTGGTCTTGACGAGATTCTGCAATACAACACGGGCACTCAAATGCTTGAGAGCTCCAGTAAGCTTGCTGATCAGTTAAGCGACAGACAGCAGGCAGTTAAGAAGGCATTTGGTGTCAACGATGCGATCACCTCAACGGTCATTCTTGCCGCAACACTAGTCATGTTCTTTAGTTCGTTCTACCTGGCCTATCACCAGCAGATTCTTATGAATGAAGCTTTCATTGTCACCATTGCATTGATGAGTTCGTTTGGGCCTGTTGTTGCTTTGGCAGCACTTGGTACAACGCTTACCAGTACGTTTGCTGCAGGCAATCGCGTTCTAGATATTCTGGACGAGAAACCCCTGGTTGAAGACGTAGTGGACCAAAAAGACATCTCATATGAGGGCGTGCGTGTATCTGAGCTTTCATTTGCATATGATAACGAGCAGATTCTGGACAACATTTCTGTGGATATTCCTACCGATAAGATCGTGGGAATTGTGGGAAAGAGCGGCTCAGGCAAGTCTACGCTGCTAAAACTTTTGATGCGTTTCTGGCCAGCAACACCTGGTGCCATTGAAATTTCTGGAACCCCTTTGGAGCGGGTTAATACCTCTAACCTGCGCGATCTTGAGAGCTATATGACGCAGGATACGCATCTGTATCACGATTCCATTAAGAACAATCTCCGCATTGCAAAGCTTGATGCAACGGATGAAGAGATTGTTGAGGCGTGCAAAAAGGCTTCAATTCACGAGTACATTTCCACGCTGCCCCAGGGGTACGATACGCCTGTTGCAGAGCTTGGCGACTCACTTTCTGGCGGAGAGCGCCAGCGCATTGGTCTTGCTCGCGCATTCTTGCATGATGCGCCACTCATGCTGCTTGATGAGCCAACCAGTAACCTAGACAGCCTAAACGAGGCTATTATCTTGCGCTCGCTTGATAAAGAAACTGAGCGCAAGTCTGTAGTTCTTGTCTCTCATAGGGCTTCTACCATGGGAATTGCAGATGTTGTTTACACCGTTGATGGGGGACGAGTGAGCTGATGACACCTGAAGAAATTGCGCAGAAACGTCAAAAAGAAAAAGATCTTATTTCGCTTATGATTCGTTTTTATTGCGAGAAGTACCATCGCACCAAAGCCCACGAACCTCTGTGCGACGAGTGCGTTGAGCTTGAGAAGTATGCGCATACGCGTGTGGACCGCTGTCCTCATATTGAGACAAAGACGTTTTGCTCAAAATGCAAATCACATTGCTACGGCAAAGAGATGCGCGCTCGCGTCAAAGAAGTTATGAAAGCCACAGGCCCTCGACTTTTGCTGCACCATCCAATTCTTGTGATTAAGCACGCGCTTCAGTAACGCAGTCTTGGTTGGCCTTGTACACCTTCGACATCTGCGATTTTCTCGCCATTTCACGGTCTTCTCGCCAAAAGTGAGAAGACCGCATTTTTTTTGAATCTTTTTCATTTGAAACATAACTGTTAACTCTGAGAATTACGTATTTTTTTCGCGGCACGCTAGGGTTACAGTGACCTCTCGCTTTACAGAAGGAGGTACTGCGTTGATTAAATCTAAGAAAGCGTCATTTATTTTCAAGCTGTTTATTGCTGTGATTGGCACCTTTGTGCTGTGTGATTCTGCGGGCGTCTTCCGAATGAACTTCCGCGTTTCTTTCTTGTATTACTTCACCAACATCTCTAACCTGCTGCTTGTTGCCTATTATTGGGGCGCACTGTTCCAGGCTTACAAGCATCCCGAGACTGCTCAGAAGCCATGGATGCCAACGGTCAAACACACGCTTATGCTGGGTATTACCGTAACTGGCCTGGTAGCTTATTTCCTGCTTGATCACGGCGAGGTTTTTGTTAACGGCGTCTTTAAGTTCAACAATTTTATTCTGCATGATTTGATCCCTATCTGCGCTGTTTTGGACTGGCTGCTCTTTGACGAAAAGCCAACTATGAGCTTCAAAGAGCCTCTTATCTGGCCTTTGTATCCGCTCACGTATTTTGCATACATTATTGTTTTGGTCCTTGGTTTTGGCGTGCAGATTAAAGAGAAGTCTCGCTGGCCTTATGGGTTTATGGACTTTGACAAGCTAGGAGTCCCAACAGTTGCTTTGACCATTGTGATTCTGATTGTTGTCTTTGTTGCCCTGGGCTACCTCTACGTCGTCATAGATAAAAAACTTGGCGAGAAGATCAAGAAGGCTGAAAACTAATCCGTGCAAGGTTAAAAGCCGGGATAACTGCAACGTTAAACCTAGCATGTTGCGAAAAAACCTCAATTAACTGCACAGCGCCTGACATTCGTGAACTGCCTCCCATTTCTTAGACACGAGAAATGAGAGGCAGTGCAAAACACACCTATGACAGATAATCTGTCAAAAAGACGTATACATGACGCTGAAA
>CAUTOT010000099.1:0-4856 GCA_963539765.1 uncultured Atopobium sp.
ATTCTCACCCAAAATGCCATAGCGGTCACCTGGGCCAATGAGCCACTCAACATGCTTGATAACGTGTACCTGGGAGTTTGAAGCATCTGCCTGCATATTTGGATCTGCGTCCGCAGCCGTCGCGACGTTCTTATAGGCAAACGAGACATCATGCATCTCAATGACTTGCTTGCCTAACCTAGAAACTGCCATACGCTTAAGCTCAAGCGTGTTTCTGAGCGGTGGATCTTCGGCGAGAAGCTCCATGGCGGCATCAATCCTAAACTTAGGCTTTGACGTACGAGCTTTTGCGCCATGAGCAAGCCAGTTAAGCTCTTTTCTCAGCGTATTCTGACGGCGTTCTTCCATCACTGCCGCCTGTCTATCACGCTCAACTCGAGCTTGAATGTAGGCAGAATAGCCGCCGTCAAACGGGTCAATTACCCCGTCATGGACTTCCCACATGTGGTCGCAGACTTCGTCCAAAAACCAACGATCGTGGGTGACAAGAATGAGCGCGCCATTTCCTTCTGACCAGCGATTTTTAAGGTGATTGGCAAGCCACTGAATGGCGTGAAGATCTAGGTGGTTGGTTGGCTCGTCAATAAGCATTAAGTCCCAGCTGCCTACCAGCAATCGAGCCAAATCGCAGCGTCTACGTTGACCTCCGGAGAGCTCTCCTACCAGGCCATTCCAGTCCAAGTCTCCAATGAGCTCGTCAATAATCTTACGAACGCGCGCGTCAGATGCCCACTCGTACTCTGGCGTATCACCTACAACAGCGCTACAAACAGTTTGCGTATCAGAAAGTGAATCACTTTGGCCCATATAGCCTACTTGGATACCACTTCTCCAGATTACGTTGCCAGAATCGGGTTCAATTCTATGAGCGATAAGATCTAAGAGGGTTGATTTGCCGTCACCGTTTTTGCCGACAACACCAATACGGTCACCCTCATTAACGCCAATGGTTTGGTTGGTAAGAACCTTCTTACCAGGCCATTCCATAGAGATTTGTTCGCAACCTACCAGAATTCCCACTAGTTATCACCTAAAAAAGAACGAAGTAATGCAATTTCTTCTCCCCAACCAGAAAGCTCAGAATGAGGAGTTTCCAAAATCATAGGAAGTATGTTGATGCGTGGATTAGTCACCACAGCACGGAACGTTTCTAGACCAATGAAGCCCTTGCCAATCTGTTCGTGTCTATCCTTATGAGCTCCAAGAGGATTCTTTGAGTCATTAAGGTGCAAGGCTTTTAGCTTTTCTAAGCCTACTATCTGGTCAAATGTATCTAGAACCTCATCAAGATTTTCAACAATTTCATAACCGCCATCATGAACATGACAGGTATCAAGGCACACACCCATAAGCTCGGGATGGTTTACCTTATCTAGAATTGCAGCAATCTCTTCAAACGTTTTGCCAACTTCAGTGCCCTTACCAGCCATAGTTTCAAGAAGCACGGTGGTGTGCTGGCCTTCAAACAGGCAATCGTTAAGCGCGCTTGAGATCTGCTCAATTGCCATGTCAGAGCCTTGACCCACATGGCTACCAGGATGGAAGTTGTAATAATTGCCTGGTAGATACTCCATACGCTCAAGATCTTCTGTGAGCGCTCGACGGGCAAAATCCCTGGTCTCCTCTTTAGCCGAGCACAGATTCATGGTGTAAGGAGCGTGTGCCACCAAAGGTCCAAAATGATAAACCTCAAGCAGCTCACGCAGCTTTGCAACATCAGCCTCATCTAAAGCTTTAGCGTTGCCGCCACGGGGATTTCTAGTAAAGAAAGCAAAGGTAGTTGCACCAATAGAAAGAGCATCCTTACCCATTGCCTCCCAGCCCTTGCCTGCCGAGAGATGGCATCCAATAAAAAGTTCTTCTGGTCGCACGCTATGCACGCTCCTCAAGCATTTTGGCCACACGGTCCAAAAGCTCTGAAGCTACGTCAGCAAGTGGCAAAGTCTCAAGCTGTTCTACACCTTGAGGAGTTACAAAAGCCACGCGGTCTGTATCTGAACCAAAGGTTGAGTCTGGTCTAGAAACATCATTTGCCACAATCATGGAGCAACCTTTACGCTCAAGTTTAGCCTGAGCATGCTCCAAGACGTTATTTGTCTCGGCTGCAAAACCTACGACAACCTGGTTTTTCTTTGCTTTAGACAGGCTGGCGAGAATATCGGTGGTTTCTTTAAGGTCAATAGATTCAAGATGCTCTAATGATTTCTTGAGCTTATGATCTGCTGGATGAGCTGGGGTGTAGTCGGCAACAGCTGCCGTCAAAATAGCAGCATCAACGTTGTCAAAAGCGTCTACGCATGCCTTATACATATCTTCAGCAGATACCACTCTTTGAATAGCGACTCCTTGAGGAGCTTCCAAGTGCGTAGGACCAGAGATAAGTGTAACGTCTGCTCCACGACTGACAGCTACTTTAGCAACGGTATAGCCAAGTTTTCCTGTTGAACAGTTGGCAATAAAGCGAACTGGATCGATCTTCTCGTGAGTTGGTCCTGCGGTAATAAGAAGCTTTTTACCTGCAAGATCTTGCTTACCTGATGTGACGTTTTTGCCAGAAAGAACCTTCAGTGCAGCGTCTACAATCTGCTGTACTGGAGCAAGCTTTCCATCTCCGGTATAGCCGCAGGCAAGATGACCTGTCTGAGGCATAACCATCTGGATTCCACGCTGGCGGAGCAGTGCGACATTTGCCTGAGTTGCAGGATTTGTCCACATATGTGTATTCATGGCCGGGGCCACAAGAACTGGCGTATGAGCTGCTAGAAGCGTTGTGCTGGCAGCGTCATCAGCTATACCATGAGCCATTTTTGCCATGATATTAGCAGTAGCTGGTACAACTACCATGCAATCTGCCCAGTCAGCAAGGTCAACGTGAGCAACTGGAGTTTCGGCATTGTTGTAGAGCGACTGCACTACCTCATGATGCGTAAGCGCCTCAAAAGTGGCCTTTCCCACAAACTGAGCTGCATCTTCTGTCATAACAACACGAACGTCGCAGCCTGCTTTCTGAAGACCTCTGAGTACTTCACAGGCTTTATATGCAGCAATACCTCCGCATACCACAAGGCATACAGAGGACTGGGCAGTTTTATCAAACATAGTGATAAATTCCTTTATTCTTCAAACGCTGTAGATGTAATAAGCATCCTGTGGCAATAAGGGCATTCAGCAATCTCAGAGCTGTGCTGAAGATCGTGGAATGAACTTGGCTGTAACTTAACTCGACAAACGCTTGGAACATTACCTACAAGGTGCTCAACTGCCAGGCCCTTAAAGCGTTTACGTGCAGCTTCATAGCGCTCAAGCGTGTCAGAAGAAATCTGAGCTGCAAGCTCTTCTCGAGATTTAGAGAGCTCAACAATCTCTGCGCGAAGAGCCGCAGAATCAATCTCAAGGGACTGAGAAAGGCTCTCACGCTCTTTCATAAGCTTAACTTGCAAGTCTTGAGCTGTCTGATACGCCTTTTTGCACTTCTCAAGTTCTTCAGCTTTTGCTGCAAGTTTAAAATCGCACTTCTCAATATTCTTTGCCAAAGAAGAAAGCTGCTGGTCAAAGTCTCTAAGAGCACGATGATTAGTAGCAGTCTCTACTGCAGCAGAAACCTCTTCTGTCTTAAGAACATAATGGGCGCGCTGCTCATTAAGGTCAGAAATATCAATTTCTACGTCTTTTTTAACGCCAAGAACCTGCTTAAGCTGAGAAGCAATCTTTTTCTCTGCAAGTTGGGCATTTTTAATCTTTTGAACCTGGGGCATTGAGGCCAAGTTGGATGCGAGTTTTAGCAGCTGCAAATCAATATCCTGGAGCTGCATCAGATTAACAGACTCACTCATGGGGCCTCCTCATATACGGTTACTCATCTAGTCTACCGTAAATAAGGACGTATCAGACGCAGAACATAACTAATGTAGAGATTAGTATGTGAAAAATTTATCCAACAATATGGAGCAAGGTTGCACAGAATGTATCAAGGTCTGCCTCAGAAACGCGCTCGTCAAAAGTAATGCGCAAGCTACCCAGAGCCTCGTTTCTAGAGATGCCCATAGCCGAGAGAACGTGGCTTGCATCAAGAGAGCCTGATGAACACGCAGAACCCGCAGAGACTTCATAGCCTGCCTGGTCAAGCTTTAAGATGAGCGTCTCGGAATCCATTGAGGGAACCATAATGCTTACCGTACCAGGCATGTGATCTTTGCCGGCGTAAGCCGCTGTAGTTGGCTTAATCTTGGGAGAAGCACAAAGAGTCTCATACATCTTATTAGCGCGCGCAGAAACGCTCTCCTGCGTTTGAGTAAGGTTCTCCTGGCACCACGCGGCAGCGGCAGCAAAAGCCAGGGCGCTCCTAACATCCTGGGTACCATGACGCCTTCCAGCCTCTTGTCCCCCGCCGTAACTCTGCGCTTTAAACGGAACCTTGGAGCGCATAAGAACCGCAGCAATACCAAGAGGTCCACCTATTTTATGAGCAGCAATGGTCAGGGCGTCTACGTCTGACACCTCAAGAGGAATGCGGCCAAACGCCTGAACCGCGTCAGTGTGGAAAAGCGCACCCACCTTATGCGCAGCGCGCGCAAGGTCTACAACTGGCTGAATAACACCAGTCTCATTATTGGCATACATGACGGAAACAAGGGCTACCGACTGATCCAAAAGGTCTTCAAGTGTAGAAGGTTCAATCTTTCCTTGACGGTTAGGTTGGACAATTCTGACCTCAAAGCCCTTCTCCCTCAGAACAGGTGCAAGGTCCAAAATAGAATCATGTTCAATTGCCGAGAAGATCACTGTGTTACGCTTGTGATCTTTATTGCGGACGCCCTCTGCCATACCAATTACAGAGAGGTTATTGCCTTCAGTTC
>CAUTOT010000100.1:0-4856 GCA_963539765.1 uncultured Atopobium sp.
CTGTAAACATTTTTCTGGCAATAGAGAACAGGTGCGAGAAGCTGCAGTTTTACAAGCTTTGCAATTAATTCATGAAGCTATTGTGAAGGCTTAAAACCCGATTTTAATAGGGAAGCTCAAAACTAGTTTGTTTTGAGCTTCTTATTTTCTGCGACTATGCAGGACTTATACAGCCAAATTTGCAATTAAGAAGAAATAAGCTGTTCAAGAGCGGAAAAATAGAGGAAAGAATTCAGACAAATTCCCTCTATAGAGTATATGTTTGACGTTGACATAGAACGTCTGTTCTTATATTATTCTAGTAACAAAAAGAGCAAGGAGTACCAATGGCTAAAAAGTCAGTTTCAAAAGAGATTAAAGCTCGTACTACTGGTGATGAGAGAGATGAGGTTATCTCTTCAACCACTGCAGAGATTGAGAAGAAATTTGGTGCAGGCGCTATTATGCGTTTAGGTGAGGGTGGTCCTGCCTTTGATATTCAGGCTATTCCAACTGGATCACTTGCTCTTGATGCAGCATTGGGTATTGGCGGCGTTCCTCGTGGCCGTATCGTAGAGATTTATGGCCCAGAGTCTTCTGGTAAGACAACTCTTTCTCTAGAAATTCTTGCAGAAGCTCAGGCGCTAGGTGGTGTTGTTGCTTTTATTGACGCAGAGCATGCACTAGACCCAGGCTATGCAGCTCGTATTGGCGTTGATATTGACGATGTTTTAATTTCTCAGCCAGATACTGGTGAGCAGGCTTTAGAGATTTGCGACATGCTTGTTCGCTCAGGCGCTATTGATGTTGTAGTTGTAGACTCCGTTGCTGCTCTTGTTCCTCGTGCAGAGATTGAGGGAGAAATCGGCGATTCTAGCGTTGGCCTTCAGGCTCGTCTCATGAGTCAAGCCCTCCGTAAGTTAGCCGGCTCACTTTCAAAGTCTAATACGCTTTGTATTTTTATTAACCAACTTAGAGAGAAGATTGGCGTTATGTTTGGAAGCCCAGAGACCACTTCTGGTGGTAGGGCTCTTAAGTTCTTCTCTACTGTCCGAATGGATATTCGCCGCGTTGACAGCATTAAGGTTAACGGAGAAAACGTTGGTAACCGTGTTCGCGTTAAGGTCGTAAAGAACAAGGTTGCTCCACCTTTTAAGGTTGCTGAGTTTGACATTATGTACGGTCAAGGCATCTCTAAAGAAGGCTCTATTCTTGATATGGCTGTTGACTTTGAGATTGTTAACAAGTCTGGTGCTTGGTTCACTTATGAGGGCGAGCGTCTTGGTCAGGGTAGAGAAGCAGCTAAATCTTTCCTTACCGCCAATCCGGATCTTATGGAAGAGATTGATCACAAAGTACGAGTTGCTTGTGGCCTTGTATTTGATGAAGATTCTGAAGTTGGTACTCCAGTTGCATCGGAAGATTCTGCTGAATAATGTCAGAAATTTCTTGGACGATTGAGCTTCCAAAAAAGAAACAGGCAGTTCTAGGTCAGGCAAAGCCTAAGGCAAAGATATTTTTAGAAACTGAAGTTGGAGGGACGGAGGAATTCTTTGTCCCTCCAACAGTAGCTCGTGCTCTTCAGAACAAAGAGAAAGATGGTGTTTTTACGCCTTCTTCTCGTAATGAGTTTTTATATGAGCTAAAAGAGATTTCAGCGCAGTGCATTAAAGCTCGTATTGAGGCTTTGATTGTAAAAAGGGACTACTCTACAGCTGAGCTTCAAAAAAAGCTCATGCTTGATGGCTATCAGAAGAATGTAAGAGACCCTGCAGTGCAGAGGGCTGTTGAAGTTGGTTTGATTAATGACAGTCGTTTTGCAGACGTCTATATACGTTCTAAAATTTCGCAAGGCTGGGGTCCTCTTAAAATTAAAACTGAAATTTCTAAAAAAGGGATTGAAGTTGAGAAGCTTTCTGGGTGGCCTGATTCTTATTTTTCCGATGTGGATGAAATTGAAGTTGCGTATTCTTTGGCCCAGAGAAAACACCTGTCGGGAAAAAATGATTATGAGAAGCTTGTCAGGTTTCTCGCCACAAAGGGATATTCATTTTCTATAGCATCATCTGTTGCTAAAAAGATTTTGGATGAAAACGCCACATTTGAATGATTATATTTGCTTAGCTTATAAGTCTGTTGTATTGGTGTACTTTTCTTTTCCTACCTGCTATTTATTGACAAAAGTTACAATGCTCTATACGATAAATATGCCGTGAATAGGCTCATTTCCGCTGGGCAACCAGCGTCACGTATACAGTAGGTATCTCATACATTTGATCTATCTCTGAATGTGGCATGACCAGCCAATGAATCCTGCTCATGGCGGGTTCTTTAGATACTGTTGTGTCTAAAGTCTCCTGAACACTTTTGTAATCGCCATTTGAGGAGTAGGTATGGAATTAGCAGTAGTAGGCATTATTTGCCTTCTTGTGGGAGTAGGCCTTGCATACGGCGTACTCTCTAACATTAGTAATTCAAAGATTAAAACTGCAGAGCAGCAGTTAAAAGATGCTCAGACTAATGCAGATCGTATTGCTTCTGAAGCAGCTCGCCAGGCAGAAACAGTTAAAAAAGAAGCTGTTCTCGAGGCTAAAGAAGAAGTTCTGCAGCTTAAGCAGGCAGCAGAGGCAGATGAGAAAAAACGTAAAAGTGAGCTCCGCAGCATGGAGAATCGTATTCTTCAGCGTGAAGAGTCCCTTGATCACCGTACTGATGCACTAGAGAAACGCGAGCATCAGCTCTCCAGCCTTCAGGGCCAGCTTGATCGTCGTAAGAACGATTTGGATTCTCTTGTTTCTCAGCAGTCTCAAGAGCTTGAGCGCATTGCAGCTCTTACAAAAGATGAGGCTCATGATGAGCTTCTGTCTCGTGTTCGTTCTGAAAGTGTTCGCGATGAGGCAATGATTCTTCGTGAGTCTGAGCAGCGCGTTCGTGCACAGGCAGATAAAACTGCACGTGAGATTATTTCTACCGCTATTCAGCGTGTTGCTGCAGATCAGGCTTCTGAGATTACAGTAACTTCCGTCCATATCCCATCCGATGATCTAAAGGGTAGGATTATTGGACGCGAAGGTCGCAACATTCGTACCTTCGAGCAGGTATCTGGTGTTTCTCTTGTTATTGATGACACTCCAGAGACTGTAGTTCTTTCAAGTTTTGATCCGGTCCGCCGTGAGACCGCTCGTGTTGCACTTGAGAACCTCATTGCAGACGGTCGTATTCATCCAGCACGTATTGAGGAGCTCTACAAGAAGGCTGAAGCCCTTGTGAACGAGCGTGTTCTTGAGGCTGGCGAACAGGCTGCATTTGATAGTGGTATTCACGATCTTCATCCAGAGATCGTAAAGACTCTTGGTAAGCTTCGCTACCGTACTTCTTACGGTCAGAATGTTCTTGCTCACTCTGTTCAGGTTGCAGTACTTTGCGGCATTATGGCTGAAGAGCTTGGTCTTGAGCCTGCTCCAGCTAAGCGTGCTGGTCTGCTCCATGACCTTGGTAAGGCAATTGACCACGAGGTTGAGGGTCCACACGCTGTAATTGGTGCAGATCTTGCTCGTCGCCATGGTGAGCGCCCAGAGATTGTTCACGCCATTGAGGCCCACCATGCAGACATTGAGCCAAACACTGTTCTTGACATGCTTGTTATGGCTGCAGACGCTATTTCTGCTGCACGTCCTGGTGCTCGTCGTGAGTCTGCTGAGAACTACATCAAGCGCCTTGAGAAGCTTGAGGCTATCTCCAACGCACACGAGGGCGTTGAGCGTACGTATGCGATGCAGGCTGGCCGTGAGCTTCACGTAATGGTTGAGCCTCAGATGATTAGCGATTCCGAGGCAACTGTTCTTGCTCACGATATTGCTAAGCAAATTGAGGACGAGATGGAATACCCAGGACAGGTCCGCGTTGTTGTTATTCGCGAGTCTCGTGCTGTAGACGTTGCTAAGTAATTTATGGCAGCCACTTCTACTGACTTAACTGGTTTTGTTGCCTCCATGGGAGGTGAGCGCGCACTCCGTGTCGAGGAATCCCTCGGCGCGGGGTACGTTCGTTTACGCGTAGCAGAAGCAGAGCGTAGACAGGCAAAGCACGATATCCGTTCGGTAGAAGATATTGTTATCGAGCTCTTACGTAATTCTCGCGATGCTGGTGCTCGTCACATTTATGTTGCAACCTCAAAAGAGGGTGCGCTCAGAACTATCACCATACTTGATGATGGTCAGGGTATTCCAAAAGACATGCAGGAGAAAATCTTTGAAGCTCGTGTAACTTCAAAGCTTGAGAGCATGCATATGGACCGTTGGGGAATACATGGCCGTGGCATGGCTCTTTATTCCATCAAAGAAAACTGCGAATCAGCTCAGGTTGTGGCTTCTGCTTCAGGACTCGGCTCTGTTATACAGATTGTGGTAGACACTACTAAAATTTCCGAGCGAGTAGACCAGTCTACTTGGCCAACTTGTGGTTTAAATGAGGACGGACTCAAAACAACCGTTAAAGGTCCTCATAACATTATTCGTACCTGCTGTGACTTTGCGCTTGAGGTTAAAGGCTCGTGTGAGGTAATGCTGGGCTCTGCTGCAGAGATTGCAGCTACTGCCCGTCGCAGAATTGCGCAGACGCTTGATATCGCTGACCTGCTATTTGTTGAAGGCTTTGAGAACGTTCCTATTCTCGAGCGCTTCAGGGCTGCAGCAGATGCAACAGAGCTTTCTGAGGTTTGTAAGTCTCTTGGTCTTTCTATGTCAGATAGAACTGCTCACAGAATTATTGCTGAGCATATAAAGCCTTTGCGTAGTGTGTATGCACAGGACAGCCACACTGTTGAACCTGAACCGCGTTCTAGCGAACTTGATCTGATGAAAGACCACCGAGGACAC